>JAJFGM010000434.1 GCA_021776145.1 Kiloniellaceae bacterium
ATAGCGGCGATCGGGCCGACGCTGTCATAAGTCAGTCCGTGCCCGGCGTGACACTCGATGCCAAGTTCGGCGGCCTTCGCCGATACCCGGACAATGCGCCGCAACTCCATCTCGGCTTGGGCAGTGTTCTCGGCAAAGGCCGCGCAATAGGTCCCGGTGTGGAACTCCACCACGGGCGCTCCCAGCGCCTTGGCGGCCTCGAGCTGGTCCTCGTCGGGATCGATGAACAGCGATACTCGAATGCCGGCCGCTACCAATGCGTCGACATAAGACCGCAGGCCGTCGAGACCGCCGGCCACATCCAGACCGCCCTCGGTGGTCACTTCCTGACGCTTTTCCGGCACGATACAGGCCGCGTGGGGTTTATGGCGCAAAGCGATCTCGAGCATTTCCTCGGTGGCCGCCATCTCGAAATTGAGCGGCACATCGAGCTGTTTCATCAGGCGATCAATATCGGCGTCCGAGATATGCCGCCGGTCCTCGCGCAGATGCGCCGTAATCCCGTCGGCACCAGCCGTGACCGCCAGCAACGCCGCACGGGTCGGGTCCGGATTGGAGCCGCCGCGTGCATTGCGGATTGTCGCCACGTGATCGATATTCACGCCTAGGCGCAAATAAGACATCGTCCTTCATTCCTCCAACAACCTGGCGCTGGCGGCTTCTTTGGCAAGCTTACGGCGCCGAAGTTCGCGCTTGATAAGGCGCTTGCGGCGCGCATACCGGTACCGCTCGACGATCGACCGAAGGGGAATAAAGGCCACAAACCATGCCACCACTCCGGTCGGAAGGCCTCCCACGATCATCGGCAAGAGAACCTGGAGCGGACGTTCTATAATGTAATTCATTGACAGATTGGCTGAAAGCCCCGTATCTGCATGGCTACCAAGCAGCCAATGACCCAGGGTGAAAATCCAACTCCAAATGAACGGAAATGTCCAAGGATTTCCGATTACTGTACCAATTGCCGAAGCTATGACATTAGCCCTGAGCAAGAGTGCGAGTCCGGCTGCGAGGACAAAATGCAAACCGATAAAGGGCGTGAAGGATACCGCGACACCAGCGGCGAAACCGGCCGCGATGCTGTAAGGCGAGCCCGGCAGACGCCCCAAGCGGTGGGCAACATAAGTACTCTGCCGCAGCCAGCCGCGGCGCGGCCACAAGGCAAGCGTCAGACGCTCGATGATCGACAATGGATTGCGGCGTTTAAACATTCTGCGAGGCGGCCCTATCCGAACTGATCCCTAAGCCCTCGCCCGTTCGACCGAGGTAATAACGGGCATCGTACGCAGGGCGGCGACGATGTTGCTGAGATGCTTCACGTCCTGGACCTGAACGTCTATGAGCATCTCGAAAAAGTCCATCGAACGGTTGGTGATCTTGAGGTTGCTGATATTGCCTTGGTTCTTGCCGATAATCGTCGAGAGGCTGCCAAGGCTGCCAGGTTCATTGGCGACGACCAAATGCAACCGGCCAGTGAAATCATCGCTTTCGGTCATGACGTCCCAGGACACATCGACCCAGCGTTCCGGCGTGTCCTGAAAGTTGGCCAGGGTGTCGCAATCGATGGTGTGCAGGGTCACGCCCTTGCCCGTCGTGACGATGCCGACAATGCGGTCGCCGGGCAGCGGGTGGCAGCAGTGGGCGTAGTGCACCGCCATGCCGGGAATTAGACCCTTGACGGGCACCGCATTGTCGCTGGCCTTTTTCGGTTTGCTGATGGACACGACCTTTTGCGGCTTGGACGCCGACTTGACGCCCGGGAAAACCGCGACCAGGACGTCACGCGCGCTGTGGTGACCCTGTCCCACGGCAGCATGGATGTCGGCGACGTCGTCCATCTTGAAACGCTTCAAAACACCGCGCAGTGCCTTTTCGGTGCAGTCGTAACCTTCCTGGCGGAACGCCTTGTGCAGCATCTGGCGTCCCAATTCGATGTATTGCTCCCGCTCCTTGATGCGCACGTAACGGCGCAGCCGGGCCTTGGCCTTGCCGCTGACGACAAATTGCTCCCAATCGGGCGAAGGCGTTTGCGCCTTGGAGGTGATGATCTCGACCTGGTCACCGTTGTTGAGCTGGCTGCGCAGCTGCACCATGCGGCCATTGACCTTGGCGCCAACGCAGGTATCACCGACCTCGGAGTGCACCGCGTAGGCGAAATCGACCGGACTGGCTCCCTGCGGCAGAGCGATCACGGCACCCTTTGGCGTGAAGCAGAAGACCTGATCCTGATACATCTCCAGTTTGGTGTGTTCGAGAAACTCCTCGGGATTTGTTGTGTGTTCGAGAATATCGAGCAATTCGCGAATCCAGCGGTACTGGCGGCCCTCGACCTGCGGCTCTCCCTGCTTGTAGCGCCAATGCGCGGCAACGCCGAACTCGGCTATCTCGTGCATTTCCTCGGTCCGAATCTGGATTTCGATGCGCTGCCGTTCGGGCCCGATGATGGTGGTGTGAATCGACTGATAGCCATTCGGCTTGGCGGTCGAAATGTAGTCCTTGAAGCGTCCGGGAACCACGGGATAGTGCCGATGAATCTCGCCAAGCGACTGATAACACTCGCCGATCGTGCCAACCACTATGCGAAAGGCCATGATGTCGGAAAGCTGTTCAAAGGTAATGTTCTTGCGCTGCATCTTGCGCCAGATCGAATGCGGCGACTTCAGCCGGCCCGACACGGCCGCCTCGACACCGTCCTTGCAGACGACCTGCTTCAACTCCTTGATGATTCGGACCGGCAGTTCCTCACCCTGGCTCTTGAGGAAGTCGAGCCGGGCGACGATCGATTCGCGACCGTCGGGATTGAGTTGCGCGAAGGCGAGATCCTCGAGCTGGTCCTTGAAGCCCTGCATGCCGATACGTTCGGCCAGCGGGGCATAGATATCCATGGTTTCGCGGGCGATGCGGCGACGTTTTTCCTCGGAGGTGATGTGATAAAGCGTCTGCATGTTGTGCAGACGGTCAGCCAGCTTCACCAGCAAGACTCTGATATCCTCCGACATGGCGACCAGTAGCTTGCCGAAGTTCTCCGCGTGCTTGGTTTCCTCCGACTGCAGTTCCAGACGACCGAGCTTGGTGACCCCGTCCACCAGGCGGGCAATCTCCTTGCCGAACATGCGTTCAATGTCGTCGATCGTGGCTTCGGTATCCTCGACCACGTCGTGCAGCAGGGCGGTGATGATCGAGGCGGCGTCGAGTTTAAGGTCGGTAAGGATACCGGCCACTTCCAGCGGGTGCGAAAAATACGGATCGCCGGAGGCGCGGCGTTGCGAGCCATGCAGCTTCATGGCGAAGACATAAGCGCGATTCAGCGCGTCTTCGTCCGTATTCGGGTCATAGGCTTTGACCCGCTCGACCAGTTCAAATTGCCGGATCATGGCGTCTCTACAGCGCTGTTGCTCGACCGCGCCATCCTGCGCGGGAAAAGCTTACGATAGAGTATGTTGGGCGCCGATTCCTAGAGTCGATATGACGACGCCTGCAAGGTGAATGGCAGATCGTGAATCCCTGGTGTAATGGTTCCGGAACACGACTTATTGATTGAGCCGTGTTTTGGGGCCGAATCACACCAGATTCAAATGTTTAGTGTCCATTTGGCGGGACGCCTCGAACACGACAAGACCGCGGCCGAAATTAAGGCCGCGGTCTTTGCAACCAACTGTTCGCTTTATGCCACGCAATTCGGCCGGGTTGGTTGGACTGTATCGATCGGACCGGGTCAGTCGGGCGCGTTGGTGTCCTCGAAGCCGCCGGCCATCGCTTCGCTGCCGTCGGAAGGGGTCTCTGCGTCCAGGCCCTGACGGGCCGCCTGCAGGATGGCGTCGTCCGCGGTCCCGTCGGCACCCGGTGTTTCCGCGGGCTCGCCGCTGCCGGGCATGCTGAACTGCTCCAGCTCTTCCTCGGGCTCGTCCACCTCGACATGCTTTTGCAGCCCCTTGATCAGGGCATCGCCAAGTTCGTCCAAATCGACCGTTTCCTCGGCAATCTCGCGCAGGGCGACAACCGGGTTCTTGTCGTCGTCGCGCTCAATGGTCAGCGCGGCCCCTGCGGCCATGTCCCTGGCCCGCTGAGCGGCCTTCATGACCAGCTCAAAACGGTTCGGAACCCTGACCACGCAGTCTTCGACAGTAACGCGCGCCATACCGGCATCTCCAAATCAATGGTTTAGCGCCGCCGGGCCCGGCGGCGCAAATCGAGCGGAATATAGGGATGCTGCCTATCCAGGGCAAGCCGAATTCCCGGCATCGCCACCTGCTGGACCGGAACCGCCTGCTGGAGGATTTGTGGGCACCGGGTGGCCCGGGCGGCCGTCAGTCGAATTCCGGGCCGCCAAACTCGGGGAAGACCAATGTGGCGTCGCGCTCCAGCTGCTCGACCAGACCAACCTCCCAAGTGAGATAGCCATTCATCGCCGCTTCGATATCGCTTTCCAGATCGTAGGGCCGCTCAAAGACGTCATTTGCCGGACTTAAAGGGGCCCGCAGGCCAGCCTCGAGCGGCAGGCCGGCGGCGCGCCAAGCCGCCGTTCCCCCGGCGAGAAGGGTTACGCCGACGACGCCGAGACCGGCCAGGTCAGCCGCCGCCAGCTTGGCCAAGGTGCCGGATCCGCTGGTGACGACGATGTGCTCGGCGTCGGTTAGGCGCGGGATGGCAGCGGCCAAGGCAGTCCGGTCGGCCCACAAGGCGCCGGGCACATGGCCACGCCGGTGCGCCAGGCTACAGCCGAAATCGACAACCTTCGCGGCGTCTCCCAACGCCTGTACCGCCACGGGCGGCAAGGCCGGCAGATCGACGGCCGCGACCTCGGGCGGGATCGTGCGCCCGGCTCCGCTTTCACGCGGCCGGTCGCCGGCACGATCCACGGTGTCCAGACCGCCCGCCAGCACAAAGACCTCGGGCAGGCCCATCTGCAGCAGCCAAGAAGCGGTCATGGTGGCGCGCGCCTCGTTGTCGTCGACCAGGACGACGCGGCCGCCGCGCACCGCCAAATACTGATCGGTGGCCTGGACCAGCTGTCCGCCCGGTGCCGACCGCGCGCCCGGCAGATGGCCAGCGTGGTACTCCTCGGGCGTGCGCACGTCGAAGACATAGAGGTTGCCTGCCTCGCCGCGCCAGGCCTCGAGCCTAGCGATGTCGACGCGGCGCACGCCAAAGCGCTGGGCAACCCGAGCGGCGGCTGCCCGGGCCCAGTCGCGAGCAGCGATCGAGGCATCGCCGCAATGTCGCTCGGCGCCGCATTCCAGTTGCAGACCGGCAAGATGCCAGCCCATCGTACCGTTGCGCAGGGCCACCACCGGATTGGGCAACCCGGCATTGACCAGCGACTGCGCGCCGATAATCGAGCGGGTCCGGCCGGCGCAATTGACCACCACCAGGGTCGCCGGATCGGGCGCCAGGTCACGCGCGCGGTAGACCAGTTCGGCGCCCGGTGTGTCGATGCCGCCGGGAATGCACATTTCGTGGAATTCCTCGCGCGGCCGGCTGTCGAGGATCACCAGATCCTCGCCGGCACGCTGCCTGGCATGCAGATCCTCGGCGGTAATGCTGCGGGTAGCGAAGCGATGCTCGACGACCTCGCCGAAGGCCTTGGAGACGACATTGACACCACTGTAGATTTCGAACCCGTCTGCCCTCCAGTCGTCGGGGCCGCCTGCGAAATGGCCGAGGTTGTCATAACCCGCCGCGCGTAGCTTTACCGCGGCCGCATCGATCAGCCCCGCGCCGCCATCGCACAACACCAGACGCGTCTCCGGCCAGGGCACGAGGCGGCGCAGACGCAGTTCCAGGTGGCTCAGGGGAAGATTGACCGCCGCCAGGAGATGACCATGGCCGAAGCCCCCCTCCTGGCGCAGGTCCAGCAGGGCGAAATCACCCGATTCAACCAGAGCGGCGCGCAGTTCCGCGGCACCAACAAGTGGCAAGGTCATTTGAGGCTTACTCCCGGGCGCACCAGTCCTCGGAGTACGAGGCCGGGGGAGCGCCCCCGGCCCAGCCAATCAATCCGAGGGTCTGAAGAGGTCGTAGCTATTGGTCTCGGCATTGAACATAACCCGTTTGGGCATGGCCTCGAACCCGTGTCCGTACATATGCAGGTTCATGTTGACCCGGCCACCGTCGATCCTAATGGCATGGAAGTCATCGGGCATCAGGCAAATGCCCGTGCCCGGTCGCACGGTAAACTCGCGTATTTTGCGCAGCGGCCCGCGTCGGCTGTCTGAGTGGCCGTTCGTCGAAGGTCCGTCGTTCTCGGGCTCGAAAAAAGTGTTGTGTTCCGCGCCACGCAATCCCACAACGACAGCCCAGGTGGTGTGGTTATGCGGCGGCGTCTCGACAAAACTGTCGCAGCGATCCAGGTAGAGCGCAAAGCGCTGGTCGGGATCTATGGACAGACAGTGAATGCGGTCGCCACCGTCGCTACCCTCGGGCGGAAACTCGGATTCCGGAAAAAGCCGGCGCTGCCCCGCCAGTTGCACAAGCTCCCCGCGTATGGCATCGAGCGCTTCGCAGGTCACCCCCATCTCGCGCTCGATCGCACGAATGCGAGCAACGGCCAACTCGACCGCCTTGGCCCGCTCTTTGGCGATTCTCATAGATCGTCCCCCGAAGCGATAGATGTCAATCGATCGGAATTCGGCCCCCAGGCCGACCGAAACGGCAGCGGCATAGAAAGCACCAAACAGCTCATTCGTCCATAACTTCCGTCATCTGGTCCGCCGCAAGCTCAGCGATCATCTCATCGATCACGGCACCGCTGGCGGGATGACGCCACCGCGGCGCCAGATCGGCGAGCGGCAGCAAAACGAACGCCCGCTCATGCATACGCGGATGCGGCAGGGTCAAGCCGGACCCGGCGGCCGTCACCTTGCCGTGGTAGTCAATCAGGTCGAGGTCGACAATGCGCGCCGCGTTGGGCAGCGAGCGAACCCGCCCGAAGTCTTCCTCGACGGCATGAAGAAGTTGCAGCAGGGCCTCGGGATCGAGGTCGCTTTCGATTTCCGCGACGGCATTGACAAACCAAGGCTGATCCGAGGCCGGGACCGGCGCGCTGCGATACCAGCGCGAGCAGCGCCGAAGGGCGCCGCCGCGGGACTCCAGCGCCGCGAGGGCGGCTTCGAGCGTCGCTCGCGGGCCGCCGAAACGCCGGCTGGGCAGGTTGCCACCGAGAGCTATGTAAATCACGCCTGCGTGTCCTTTAGCTGCAGTCCTTGAGCCGCCGCATGTTCGACATATCTATTATGCGGAACTGGATGTTGTGAACGGCCCCGAACTCAGGTAAAGGGACCGCCTATTTTGATGACCAATTTATTTTAGTCGTGCTTTCGGAAAGGACTCCCGATGAAATTCTACCCGCAGGAACGCGTCGCTCTCTTCATTGACGGCGCCAATCTCTACGCCACTGCGCGTGCTCTGGGATTTGATATCGATTACAAGCGGTTATTGGATTATTTTCAAGGTCAATGCAATCTGGTGCGGGCCTTCTATTACACGGCCATGGTCGAGGATCAGGAGTATTCGCCGATCCGCCCGCTGGTCGATTGGCTCGACTACAACGGCTACACCATGGTGACCAAGCCGACCAAGGAGTTCACCGATGCCGCCGGCCGCCGCAAGATCAAAGGCAACATGGACATCGAACTGGCCATCGACGTCATGGAAATGGCCTCGCATCTGGAACACATCGTACTTTTTTCCGGCGACGGCGATTTTCGGCGCCTGGTTGAAGCCGTGCAACGCAAGGGTGTCCGAGTCACCGTCATTTCGACCCTGCGTTCGCAACCCTCGATGATCGCCGACGAACTGCGCCGCCAGGCCGACGTTTTCGTCGATCTGACCGCCCTGCGTGATCAGGTCTCGCGCACCGCGGGCGACCGCGGCCGCGGTCAGACCAACACCCCGGCCGAGACGGCCTTCGATGATTACGAAGACGACGAATACTACGAAGACGAAGCCGTGTAGCGACCCAGGCGCGAACTCCATGCCGTCCGAGCCGAACCCTGTCATGACTGTGCATGAACCTGGGCGGGATTGTCCGTTGTGCCCGCGTCTGGCCGAGTTCCGCGACCTCAATCGCGAAAAATTTCCGGCCTTTCACAACGCGCCGGTTGCCAGCTTCGGCGATACGGCGCCGGGTTTGCTGATCGTCGGCCTGGCGCCTGGGTTGAAAGGTGCCAACCAGACAGGGCGCCCCTTTACCGGCGATTACGCTGGCGATCTTCTCTACGCGACGCTGCGCAAATTCGGCTGGTGCAATGGCGCCTACGCACGCCGCCCGGACGACGGTCTGCGGCTTACCGGTTGCCGCATCACCAATGCCGTGCGTTGCGTACCGCCGGAAAACAAACCAACGACGGTCGAGATCCGCACCTGCCTGCCCTTCCTGCAAGCCGAAATTGCCGCACGACCGGGGCTGCGGGCGATCCTCAGCCTGGGCACGGTCTCGCATGGCGCCGTCTTGTCAGCACTGGGTCATAAAAAAA
>JAJFGM010000435.1 GCA_021776145.1 Kiloniellaceae bacterium
GCCCGACAATCCCTGAGGTGCTTCCCCGAGGGGCGTGGCCGCGGTCATGCAGCTTCGCCTCAGGCCTCGGCCTCGACCACTTCGCGGTCCTTATAATAACCGCATGCTGCGCAGACGTGGTGCGGTCTTTTTAGTTCGCCGCAATTCGGGCATTCCTGATGGCTGTTGGCTTTCAGCGCGTCGTGGCTTCGGCGCATACCCCGGCGCGAACCACTGATCTTACTTTTAGGGACGGCCATAGTCTCAAACTTTCGACATATTAGGAAAGAGGGGGAGATGGAGGCGGCTTCTTAGCCAAAATTCGGGCCGGCAGCAAGCCTTGTCAATGCAATCCCGCGGCCCCACGAGCGCATTATTTCCCGACCTTGAGATCACGCAGGACCGAAAAGGGCGTATCGCCCCGAGGCTGCGGTTCAAGCTCTTGGCGGATATCGAGATTATCGCTCGCGGCCGCCAGCCTCGCAGGATCGTCGCGCGGATAGGGATCCAGAGCCAATGCCATTTGTTGGGCAACGATTTCGCCGAGATCAAGCCCAAATTCGGAGATGGCCTCTGGCGGATCGTCTTCCTCCACGTCGATCAATACCTCCCCCGGCGCCGGCAGCGACACCTCGGGCGCGGTGGAGAAAAGCTGCCGAAATTCGCCTCTCAGGGTGTTTTCGATCGGCAATAGGCTGATCACGCAGCTTTGCGTCACCTCCGCCGTAAAGCGCCCTTCAACCAGGATCAAGTGCGGACCCTTGCCCCTAACCGAAAGCCTGGCCTCGAGCCGCTCCAGCGACAACAACTGGAAACGCCGGGCCAGCGCGGTTCGCTCCTGGTCGTCGGCGACGATCTCGCGGTCGCAGATCTGGCCTCCCATGCGCTCGAGCGGCAAGAGGCGCGAGAACTCGATATCGTTGCATCGCTTTTCGGTCATGACTATTGGTCTCGCATCCCGCAGCCACTTTCGCGACCGATCTTTCCAGATATTATCCGAGAGAGTGTCGATTCGCGGGCCGTGCCCAGTGAATGCGCCGGGATCGATCGCTTCATCGCGGCATCCCACTTCAGGATCCCGTCGGGTGACAGGGCCCACCTGCCGGAGCACCAAACACCAAGTTACCTTCAACCAGGCTGCGTGTGTCACGCGCGGCCAAGGCGGCGGCTTCGCGCCGCATATAGGCGGCCATGGCCGCGATCACAAGCGCCTCGGGCATCGCCGTACCGTATAGATTGCGCCGCAACGCCGCTTCAAGCCTGTCGTCTTCGGCACCAAGCCCCTCGTCGTAGGCTGCGACGCGCCCATAGAAGCCGGTCGCCATGCGCTTGACACGCTTGCCGACGCCAAGGTCACCGGCGCCCATTTCCCGCAGTGACTGGTCCATGTCGGAAAAAAACAGATCGTGCAGCTCTTGCGCCATTGCGGCACTTTCGGCGTCACCGCCTTTCAGACGGTGGAGAACCAGGAAAAGGTGCAGTGCAATCATTTCGAAGCGGCCATCAAGGGTATCCGGCACACCCCAGCGGCGGTAAAAATCGGGGATCCGTGCCTGAGCAACGACGCTCTCGTACAGGCGCTGCGTCCGACTCGGCTCTTGATAGCTCTTAAACAGGTCGCGTAAACTCATGAAACTGCTAGACTCCGAAGATCTACATTCAATCAAGGCAAGGGGTCATGAAATCGACACTTGAAATGCAGCTGTGACCGGGTTTAATCAATCCTCGAATTGCTGAAAAGAGCCGAATGAGAGAACCCGTTCGATGATCGCAGCTGCCAACAAACCAAAATGCCGCAGATTAGGCGGCCTCGCCCTTGGACTTTGCACCCTTTTGGCGCTTTCCGCCTGTGGCGGCGACACAATCGTTCGCGGCAATATGCCCGATGTCGAGGAAATCGCAGCCATAGATCCGGGAATAGACACCCGCGACGACGTCGTCGAGCGTCTCGGTTCGCCTTCGGCGCTCTCCTCCTTCCTCGATCGCAAATGGTACTATATTGGCCAAACGACACACCATTTCGCTTTTCTCAAACCGGAAGTGGTTGACCGCAGCGTGCTGATGGTGAGTTTCGACGGCACCGGCAAGGTCGAGGAGACGGTCCTCTATACACTCAACGATGGACAGAACATCGACCCCGTGTCACGCAAGACCCCCACCGAGGGCAAAAAACTGACCATCCTGCAACAGCTCTTCGGCAATCTTGGCAGGTTCCCGACCGAAAAAGAGCCAACTTTCTAAAGCAATTTCCGTCAATACGCCTGGCAAACACGAAAACCCCGAAAGCCAAAGCTTCCGGGGTTTTCTGCGATACTGAGAGGGCTCCGCCGCGGAGACGGCGGCAACCTTGTCAGTGAGCGAGTACGGCCAACAGCAGCAGAGCCACGATGTTGGTGATCTTGATCATCGGATTTACGGCCGGTCCGGCTGTGTCCTTGTAGGGATCGCCGACGGTGTCGCCGGTCACCGCGGCCTTGTGGGCTTCGGAGCCCTTGCCGCCGTGATTGCCGTCTTCGATGTACTTCTTGGCATTGTCCCAGGCGCCGCCACCGGCGGTCATCGAGATCGCCACGAAGAGGCCGGTAATGATGACGCCGAGCAACATCGCCCCGAGTGCCGAGAAGGCCGCCGACTTGTCGGCGATCAGCAGGATCACGAAGTAGAGCACCACCGGCGAGAAAACCGGCAGCATCGAGGGAATGACCATTTCCTTAATTGCGGCGCGGGTCAGCATGTCGACACAACGGCCGTATTCCGGCTTGCCCGTGCCTTCCATGATGCCGGGGATCTCGCGGAACTGGCGCCGCACTTCCTCAACGACCGCGCCGCCAGCGCGGCCGACCGCCATCATGCCCATGGAACCGAAGAGATAGGGCAGCATGCCGCCGATAAAGAGGCCGGCAACGACAAAGGGGTTGGAGAGCGAGAAGTCAACTACCACACCTTCGAAGTAGGGAAACTCGGTCGCGTTTTTACCGAAGAACTTGAGATCCTCGGTGTAGGCGGCAAAGAGCACCAGGGCGCCAAGACCGGCCGACCCGATGGCATAGCCCTTGGTGACGGCCTTGGTGGTGTTGCCGACGGCGTCCAGGGCATCGGTGGTCTTGCGTACCGACTCCTCAAGATCAGCCATTTCGGCGATACCGCCGGCATTGTCGGTCACCGGCCCATAGGCGTCGAGGGCAACCACCATGCCGGCCAGCGCCAGCATGGTGGTGACCGCGAAGGCGATCCCCAGCAGACCCGCCAGCGAAAAGGTGATGATGATGCCGGCAACGATGATCAGCGCCGGCAGTGCCGTCGCCTCCATCGATACCGCGAGACCCTGAATGACGTTGGTGCCGTGGCCGGTCTCGGACGACCGCGCGATCGAGCGCACCGGGCGGTAGTCGGTCCCGGTGTAATACTCGGTCACCCAGATCAGCAGGCCGGTAATGAGCAAGCCAACGACACCGCAGAAATATAGGCTCCAGCCGGTGAAGCTGGTTTCGTTGACGGTGTACTCGCTGCCCAGGCCGATGATCCACTCGGTGACAGGCAGGAGGAGGATGACCGAGAGCACGGCCGATACGATGAAGCCCTTGTAGAGGGCACCCATGATGTTCTGGCTGGCGCCGAGTTTAACGAAGAAGGTCCCGACCACCGACGTCAGGATGCAGGCGCCGCCAATCGCCAACGGCAACAGCATCATGTCGCTCTCGGCACCAAAAAAGATCGAAACCAGGACCATGGTCGCCACCACTGTAACGGCGTAGGTCTCGAACAGGTCCGCCGCCATGCCGGCACAATCGCCGACATTGTCGCCGACATTGTCGGCGATGACCGCGGGATTGCGGGGGTCGTCTTCGGGAATGCCAGCTTCAACCTTACCCACCAGATCGGCGCCGACATCGGCACCCTTGGTGAAAATGCCGCCGCCGAGACGCGCGAAGATGGAAATCAGCGAGGCGCCGAAGCCGAGTGCCACCAGGGCGTCGATCAGTTCGCGTCCGGCAACACCCATGTTGAGCAGTCCGCCGTAGTAACCAGCCACGGCAAGCAACGCCAAACCGGCGACCAGCATGCCGGTCACGGCACCGGCCTTGAAGGCCACGTCCAGCCCCTGCGCCAAGCCTTGGCGCGCGGCCTCGGTGGTGCGCACGTTGGCGCGCACGGAAATCAGCATGCCGATATAGCCAGCCGCCCCGGACAGCACCGCGCCGACCAGAAAGCCGATAGCCACCTTGAGGCCGAGAGTCGCGATAATGATCACGAAAATCACGGCACCGACGATAGCGATGGTGGTGTATTGACGGTTCAGATAGGCCATGGCGCCTTCCTGAATGGCGCCGGCGATTTCCTGCATGCGCGCGGTTCCGGCGCTGCACGCCAACACGGAACGCGACGCCCAAATTCCGTAGAGCACCGCCACCACGCCACAGGCGAGGACAGACAGCAGTTCGATCGACATGTTCGATTCCCTTATCGAGAGCTGGCAAAAAATGGGATGAAGCGGTGCCCCCCGGCCCCGCCAAAAGCACTTGTTTTCCGCAGGTGCGAAAAGCGCGCGGAAAATGCCAGAATCGTACCTGAAAGGCAACCGCTACTGCGGCGCGGTAGCAAAGAGCGGCGACGAATCGCCTTGAAGGAGGACTAACGGCCGGATGCAGCTTTCGCGATCCCGCCGATATATCCCGCGCTAAGCCATTCTTGTGTTGAGCGATCCGGGCATGGCGGCGCGAAGCGAAGCCGATATTGACCTGCCCGGCAGCGTTCCGGAAGCCGCCTCAGACCGCCGCCATCGCGCGCCGACGGCCGAGCCAAAGCACCGCCCCCAGGACCAAGATCAGCGCCGGAACGACTCCGAGGTTGACCGCCGGCCAGCCGAACTGGTTGTAGAGCGCGCCCGAGGAAAAAGCGGTAACGGCCGTGGTTCCGAAAACCATGAAATCGTTGAAAGCCTGTACCTTGGCCTTCTCTTCATTGCGGTAACAAGTCGTCAGCAGTGTCGTGCCGCCAATAAACAGGAAATTCCAACCGAGGCCCAGCAGAACCAACGCCGACCAGAACTGCAGCTCTTCCACACCGGACAGGTTGATCGCCACACAGGCCAGGGCCAAGAACGTTCCGGCGGCGAGGATCGGAATGTTGCCGAAACGGTGGATCAGGCTGCCGGTGAAAAAAGACGGCGCATACATGCCCACGACATGCCACTGGATGACAAATGCGGCGGACTCGAAGGGGTGGTTGCAGGCCACCATGGCCAACGGCGTCGCCACCATCACCAGATTCATCGAACCGTAGCCGACCATGGCGCACAGCACAGCGACGATAAGCGTCGGCTGACGCAGCAATTCACCGAGCGGCCGCCCCGAGGCCCGGGCTGCCGCTACGGCAAGCCGAGGAATTCTTATGAACTGCAGAAGAATCAGCACCATGCCGGCCAAGACCGCGATGCTGAGGTAGCCGCCGGCAAAAAGCACCGGAGCCGTTAGATCGCGGGTATGTTTGGCCAATTCGGGGCCAAGAAAGGCGGAGACCAAACCACCTGCGAGAACCAGGGAGATGGCGCGGCTGCGAAACGCATCGCTCGCCGTATCGGCGGCGGCAAAACGGAAATAGGCAACATGCGCCGCAAGCCCGCCAAGTAGAATCGACCCCAAGCAGAAAAGCTCGAAATCGCCGCGGAAGACCGCCCAGGCCGAAATCAGTCCGCCGAGGATGCCAAGCACCGCACCCAGGGAAAAACCGCTGCGGCGCCCATAGCGTTTCATGAAAAACGATGCTGGAACAGTCGATGCCGCCGTTCCGACGAACTGCAATGCCAAAGGAAAAGTCGCGAACTTCGGCTCGGAAGCCAGGGAGTTGCCGACCAGGGCCGAGATCGTCATGGACAGCGACAGGCAACTCATGCCGAGCGCCTGGCAGGCCGCCAGGAGAGCCACATTGCGAACGGCGGGATCCTTCACCATGCGGCGACCATAGTGGCCGCACACCCGCTTCTAAAGCCCTGTCTGTGCATGCCTGCCTTGCAGGCGCGCCGAATGCCGCTCCGCTACCCGGGTTGGGCTCGTCAGCCTTCGCCCAACTGACGCCGCTCGAGCTCGAAAACGGCGATATTGCCGATGATTCCGGTGCCAATCACATCTTCCGATACCTTAAGGATGCGCGAGCGCACCAATGGGGAATCGTAGCCCAACTCACGCACCAGCCGCAGATGGTAGAGCGAATGCAGCTCGGTGATGATGGCGTTGAGCAAACGCGGGCGCTTCTTTTCCGCTGACGCGCGGTCGTTGATGTCGGCGATCTCGATGGTGACCTTTATGGTCAGGTGGGCGCTGATTTCGCCTTCGTGAATGATCGGCATGACAAAGGGCTTGAACTCGATATAGGCGGGCGTCAATTTTGGCGCCTCAACGACCTTGGCCTCCTTTGTCTCGGCACCCGGTCCCATATAGAACCACCAAGCCGCCACACCGCCGCCGGCGAGCAGCAGTGCCAGTATGCCAAATATCGCAATTCGCTTCATTTTCAGCGTCACAGCGGTCCACGGGGGCGACGTCCACTACCGCGCGGCGGAGGTGGCACGTCCAGCCTGCGATCATGCCGAGGGCTTGGTGAAGAAGCCCTTAACCGGATCCTAGTGGCTCGACACAGAGAATATGCCTGTTTCACCGCGAAGCTTTTGCCCGCCGGCAAGGCGCGGGTTGCGCGGTGGTGCCAACCACCACAAGCAACCCGGAACGCCGCGGGCGGGCAAAAGATCGCGGCCTTCGGTGGGGCCACTCGACCCTCTGGGGGCGTTGCGCTGCTTGCCCCGACCTGTCCTCCGAAGCTGCGGCAAAGCCGCAGCGTCAGATGGGTGTCCCGCATCGCGCGGCGCAGCGCGCCTACCCAGAGGGTCGATTGGCCTCCATGAAACTGTCATAATCTCTGTGGCGAGCCACTAGTGCGATGCTGTGGGTCGGCGGTTCAGAAGTGCGCCCAGCCGGCCTTGGTCACCGCAATGCGGCGCCCCGCTTCATCGCGAACCGAAACGCCGGATCCCGGCGATAGACTGCCTATGCGGGTCAAGGGAAGGTCAAGCCGGCGCGCCAGCTTGGCAATATCGGCGCGTCCTACGGGTGCCGCGGCAAAGACCAGCTCGTAGTCGTCGCCGCCTCCAAGCACGCGTTGTCGTAGCGCCGCGTCACGCGCCAACTGCGCCCGCGCCGCCGGCGAAAGCGGCAACGCCGCCCATTCGATCCCGGCCGCCAGGCCCGACTGCCTGGCCATGTGGCCGAGATCGGCAACGAGGCCGTCGGACACATCGAGGGCGGCGCTGGCCAGCTCCATCTCGAGAAGCGCGGCGCCGAGCGCCAGGCGCGGTGTCGGACGCAGATATCGCCGCACCAGTTGCGCGCGCGCCTCGGTCGAGGAAGCCTGTAAACGGCCACTCAATATATCCAGGCCCAGTGCCGCGTCGCCGAGCCAACCCGACACATAGATATCGTCTCCCGCTCTGGCCGTTGCCCGCTGCAGACACTTGCCGCTCGGAACATGACCGAATGCCGTCAGGCTGAGCGTCAAGGGACCGGTCGTCGAGGTCGTGTCGCCGCCAAGCAGAGAAATGCCGAAAATCGCCTGCTCGCTCCCCAGGCCGGCGGCAAACTCGGCGATCCAGGCTTCTTCGACGGTTTGTGGAAAACTGGCGGCGACCAGGTAGCCAAAGGGACGGGCTCCCATGGCCGCGAGGTCGGAGAGATTGACGGCAAGGAGCTTGGCGGCGATTTCCGTTGGGCGGTCTTCGTCGCGAAAATGCACGCCGGCGACCATACTGTCGACAGTCGTCACCAAGCTGCGGCCATCCGGAACGTCCACCAACGCGGCATCGTTGGTCAAGGCAAAGGCGCCGGGCGCGGCCGCCGCCAGCGGCGCGAAGTAGCGCGCGATCAGGTCGAACTCACTGGCGCCCATCCTCTTCGAACTCCTCGACGCGCAGAGACCGAGCCAGGCTGTCCAGCAGGCCGTTGACCATGCCCGGCTCCCTGCCCCCGAAGAAGGCGTGCGCGATATCAACGTATTCGTTGATGATGACCCGGGCCGGCACGTCGTGACTTGCAGAGAGTTCATAGATCGCGACGCGCAAGAGAGATAACAGCGGGCGCTCGAGGCGCTCCAGCACCCAGCCCTCGTCAAGCACCCCGGCCAGCATGTCGTCGAGATCGTCGCTTTCGCCATCCGCGCCGCGCAGCAGCTTGGCGAAGAGCTCGCGGTCCGCCGGTTCCGGCTTCAGGCCGTCGATCTCTTCGTCCAAACGGTAAGTAAGAAACTCGTCGAGAACCTGTTCCGAGCTCTTCTCGCTCATTCCGATCTGATACAGCGCCTGCACCGCCGCCAGCCGCGCCGAGCTGCGTTGCGCCGCGGCGCCTGTACCGTTCCTTGATTTGCTTTTCGCCATGCCTGCCGCTTCGGCTAGCGCGGGTAGAGATGGAAATGACGTTTGACCGCCAGCATTTCGAGGCATGTCCGCGCCACCGCGCCACCCTTGTTCTTGCGATCGACGCGGGCCCGCTCCATGGCTTGAGCATGATTTTCGCAGGTCAGTATCCCATAGCCCAGCGCCAGTGTGTGTTCGCAGGCCAAATCCTGCAATTTGCGCGCTGATTCGCCACACACATAGTCATAATGCGTGGTCTCTCCGCGGATGACACAACCGAGTGCCACATAGCCGTCAAATCGGCGACGCCCGGCAAAAAAGTCCATCGAGCGGATGGCCATCTTGATCGCCGCCGGCACCTCGAAGACGCCAGGCACCGAAATGCGCTCGTGCGACGCCCCGACCCGGTCAAATTCCGCGAGGACGCCTTTCAGCAATTCATCCGCGACACCCTCGTAGAAGCGCGCGTCGACAATCATTATGTGCGGCTGCTCGTCCATGATTTCCTTTCCGCCCCGATCGGGCTTGCTCTCCCTGGGCCTTGACCCTCCCCGGCCTTAAACCCCCGGGGCTTAATCCTGGCGCTTGGCGGCGCGTGCGGTCTCGGCGCGACGAATTCCGCTCGCCGCGGACCAACCTTCAGCGAATCGGCCGTTGACCGGCGATGCTGAGGCCATAGCCCTCAAGGCCAACGATGTTCTTTTGGGTGTTCGACAAAAGGATCATTTCGCGGACTCCCCTATCAAGCAGGATCTGCGCCCCAATCCCGTAGTCGCGCAACTCCCCCGGACCCGAGGAAGGCCCACCAGCGCTCTGCGGAGTCTCGCCGAGGCGCAAGCGTACGGCATCTGACAGACTGCTGGGCGCGGGTTCGCGAATCAGCACGACGATGCCCCGCCCCTCGGCACCGATCATCTCCATCGCCTTGTGCAATTCGCCCGCCTTGCCGCTGAAGCTGTCGCCGAGCACGTCGTCAAGAATGCTCAGCGCGTGCATGCGAACCAGTGCCGGCCCGTCCCGCAAATCGCCCTGCCAAAGCGCGATATGTTCCGAATAGTTGATCGAGTTGATGTAGACGGCCATGTTGAACTTGCCGCCGTGGTGGCAGTCGATCTCGGTGATCAAGCTGCACTCGACGATGCGATCATGACGCCGGCGGTGCGAGATGAGATCGGCGATGGTGGCGATCTTCAGGCCATGCGTCTGGGCAAAGGCGATGAGGTCGTCGCGTCGGGCCATGGTGCCGTCGTCATTCATGATCTCGCAGATCACGCCCGATGGGTTGAGGCCGGCCAAGCGGGCGATATCCACCGCCGCCTCGGTGTGACCGGTACGCACCAGCACACCGCCTTCACGGGCCAATAGCGGAAAGACGTGCCCCGGCGTCACAATATCATGCGCCGTTGAGTTGGGATCGATGGCCACCGCCACGGTACGCGCCCGGTCCGGCGCCGATATCCCGGTGGTCACGCCTTCGCGGGCCTCGATCGAGACGGTGAAGGCGGTTTCGTGGCGCGTCTCGTTGCGCTGCGCCATCAATGGCAGCCCAAGTTCCTCGATGCGTTCCTTGGTCAGAGCAAGACAGATCAGGCCGCGGCCATGCTTGGCCATGAAGTTGATCGCTTCCGGAGTGGCCATCTGGGCTGGAATTACGAGGTCGCCCTCGTTTTCGCGACTCTCGTCGTCGACCAGGATGAACATGCGCCCGTTGCGCGCTTCCTCGATGATATCTTCGGGGGTCGAGGCAATCTCGGAGAAGGTGACCCGCCAAGGTTCTTGCTGCGAATTTCCCATCCTGGCTTTTTGGTCCCTAAGCCTTGTTTTCTAACAATCGCTGAACGTAGCGTGCCAGTAGATCGATTTCCAGATTGACGCAATCCCCGGCCGCCAGGGCGCCAAAGGTCGTCACCGCCGCGGTATGGGGGATAATGTTGACTCCGAAGCGACGGCCCTCGACCTCGTTGACCGTCAAGGACACGCCGTCCAGCGTCACCGAACCCTTGGATGCGATGAACGAAGCCAGCCCGGCAGGCGCCTCGAAGCTGAAGCGCGTCGACTGGCCTTCGCCAACCAGCTTCAATACCGTGGCCACGCCGTCGACATGGCCCGAGACAAGGTGTCCGCCCAACTCATCGCCAAACTTCAGGGCGCGTTCGAAGTTCACCGGCGTACCCGGAACCCAGGTGCCGAGCGTCGTCTTGTCAAGGGTTTCAGCCGAGGCATCAACGGCAAACCATCCCGGCCCCTTTTCGACCACGGTCAGACAGGTGCCGGAACAGGCGATGGAGGCACCGATGGCGATACCGCTGGTGTCGAAGCCCGTGTTGAAGGCGAAACGCGTGTCGCCGCGCTTTTCTATGTCGCGTACGACGCCCAGATCGCTAACTATTCCCGTAAACATGACCCGCTCTTACCCGATGCCCCTGTTCCACAAAGCGAACAGAGCCTGTACTTAGTCCATACGGCGGTAGCATTCCACCAAATCGGCACCGCTATGCTGAACTTCAGTCAAATTAAAGCGCGGACAGCCCTCAAGGCGCTCCAGGCCAAGGCTGGCGACAGCCGATACGCCGTCGCCGCCGATGGCCATCGCGGCGCGGAACCAGACCAGCCGGTCGACCAGACCAAGTTGCAGCAGGGCCGCCGCCACCCGGCCACCGCCCTCGACCAGCAGCCGCGTGACGCCCAGGTCCGCCAAGGCACCAAGGGCCTTGGTCAAGGACATGTTGCCAAAATCGTCCGCCTCGACCTGGACGACTTCGAGTCCCGCCTCGGAATAGGCGGCCAGGCGCAGCACATCGGCGTCGACGCGGGTGACGATGCAGGTCCGTTGCTCCGCGGCGCGGGCCACCAAGTCATGGGTCAGCGGCAACCGCAGGCGCCCGTCGAGCAAAACCCGCAGAGGCGCGCGTTCGGTCAGCCCCGGCAAGCGCACGTCAAGCCGCGGATTGTCGGCCACGGCCGTGCCGCTGCCGACGAGGATGGCATCGTGGGTGGCGCGCAAAAGGTGGCCACGCGCCCGCGACAGCGGCCCCGTGATCCAGCGGCTTTCGCCACTGCCCGTCGCGATGCGACCGTCGAGACTCGTGGCAAGCTTCAACGTCACCAATGGCCGCCGGGCGGTGCGGTGCAAGAGGTAACCGCGATTGAGCTCGGCCGCCTCGTCTCGGCACAGTCCGACTTCAACGTCGATGCCGGCGGCACGCAGGCCTTCGATACCGCGGCCGGAGACGCGGTCGTCTGGGTCTTCCAAGGCGATCAGGCAGCGCGTAATCCCAGCCGCCACGAGCGCCTCGACACAGGGCGGCGTCAGGCCGTGATGGGCGCAGGGCTCAAGTGTGACGTAGGCGGTCGCCCCCTTAGCCGCCGTCCCGGCGCGGGCAAGCGCTTCGGTCTCTGCATGCGGGCGGCCGCCGACTTGCGTCCATCCGCGGCCAACGACCCGCCCGGCCGCAACCAGGACGCAGCCTACCGCCGGATTTGGTGCGACTTGCCCAAGACCGCGCCCGGCCAACGCCAAGGCGCCGCGCATGTGGTCCAAGTCCAAGGCCGCACTAGTGGCTCGACACAGAGATTTTGACTGTTTCATGGAGGCCAATCGTCCCTCTGGGTAGGCGCGCTGCGCAGCGCGATGCGGCACACCCATCCTACGCTGCGGCTTTGCCGCAGCTTCGGAGGACAGGTCGGGGCAAGTAGCGCAACGCCCGCCCCTTGATCCGATTGGGGGGGCCGAGTGGCCCCACCGAAGGCCGCGATCTTTTGTCCGCCTGCGGCCCAGGTATGACGCATGGGGCAGATTGCTTGTGGTGGTTGGCACCACCGCGCAACCCGCGCCTTGCTGGCGGGCAAAATCTCTGCGGTGAAACCGTCACAATCTCTGTGTCGAGCCACTAATCTTCGCCACTGAGCTTGCCAATGAATTCCTCGAAATCCCGGGCTTCGCGGAAATTCCGGTAGACCGAGGCGAAGCGCACGTAAGCGACTTGATCGAGGGTCGCCAGAGCGTCCATGACCAATTCGCCGATGAGCTTGGTGGGGATTTCGGATTCGCCCGAAGATTCCATGCGCCGCACGATGCCGTTTACGACACGCTCGACGCGATCCGGGTCGACCGGTCGTTTCTGCAAGGCGATGGTCATCGAACGCAGAAGCTTGTCACGGTCGAAGGGTTCGCGCTGGCCAGTGCCCTTGATCACAGTCAGTTCGCGCAGTTGCACGCGCTCGAAGGTGGTGAAGCGGGCCCCGCAGTTGGGACACTGACGGCGCCGGCGGATGGCCGAATTGTCTTCGGTCGGACGCGAGTCCTTGACCTGCGTATCTTCGTTACCACAAAACGGACAACGCATTCCCCCTCCCCATCGGCCCGCGAAGAACGCGGGCCTTTTTCCTTTTTTATCGGTCTTTAGTACCGCATGTTCGGGTAGACTGGAAAACGGCGGCACAGGGCCACGACTTCCGCCCGGACTTCCTGTTCGACGGCGCCGTTGTCATCGCGGTTGGCCACCAATCCGTCGAGCACCCGGCTGATCATCTCGCCGACCTGGCGAAATTCCGCCGTGCCGAAACCGCGCGTTGTCGCCGCCGGAGTGCCCAGGCGCACACCCGAGGTAACAGTTGGCTTTTCCGGATCGAACGGTACGCCGTTCTTGTTGCAGGTAATACCGGCACGATCGAGGCTTTCCTCGGTGATGTTGCCGGTCAGGCCCTTGGGCCGAAGGTCGACCAGCATCAAATGCGTGTCGGTGCCGCCGGACACGATGTCGCAGCCGTTCTCCTGCAGCACCGCCGCGAGCGTCTTGGCGTTGTCGACGACGCGTTGCGAGTAAACCTTGAATTCCGGCTTCAAGGCTTCGCCAAAAGCGGCCGCCTTCGAGGCAATGGCGTGCATCAAGGGGCCACCCTGCAGACCCGGGAAGGCCGCCGAGTTGATTTTTTTGCCGAGATCCAGGTCGTTCGACAGGATCATGCCGCCGCGCCCGGCCCGCAACGTCTTGTGTGTGGTGGTGGTCACGATGTGGGCGTGTGGCAATGGGCTGGGATGTACGCCGGCCGCGACCAGGCCGGCGAAGTGCGCCATATCGACCTGAAAATAGGCTCCGACCTTGTCGGCTATTTGGCGGAAGCGAGCGAAATCGATGTGGCGTGGGTAGGCCGAACCGCCGGCAATGATGAGTTTCGGCTTGTGCTCAAGCGCCAGCGCCTCGACTTCGTCGAAGTCGATTCGTCCGTCCTCGGGGCGCACGCCGTATTGGACGGCATTGAACCACTTGCCGGACAGATTGGGACGGGCCCCATGGGTCAGGTGGCCACCGGCCGAGAGCGCCAGTCCCATCACCGTATCGCCGGGCTGCAGCAGGGCCAGCATGACGCACTGATTGGCCTGGGCGCCGGAATGCGGCTGGACGTTGACGAACGCGCAGCCGAAAAGCTGTTTGGCGCGGTTGATCGCCAGGTCCTCGACAACGTCGACGTATTCGCAACCACCGTAGTAGCGCCGGCCCGGGTAGCCTTCGGCGTATTTGTTGGTGAGGATCGACCCCTGCGCTTCCAAAACCGCGAGAGAGACGATATTTTCCGATGCGATGAGCTCGATTTGATCCTGCTGGCGGCGCAGTTCGTCGTTCATGGCGGCGGCCAGTTCGGGATCGCTATCGCCTAGATGGGTGGTAAAAAAGCCAGTATCGGTGACGCTGTTCATGTGTTCGGACTTTCCCTCGAGGTGCGGGCCGCTTAGCCAAGCTTGGCGACGCGGCGCATGTGCCGGTCTCCCGCGAACGGCGTCGCGAGAAAGGTTTTCAAACATTCCTTGGCGACAACGTCGCCGACCAAACGGGCCCCCAGGGCGAGGACGTTCGCATCGTTGTGTTCACGCGAAAGCCTGGCTGAGGTTTC
This sequence comes from Kiloniellaceae bacterium, assembly GCA_021776145.1. Taxonomy (GTDB): domain Bacteria; phylum Pseudomonadota; class Alphaproteobacteria; order Kiloniellales; family Kiloniellaceae; genus JAJFGM01. Next base: position 14,270 of record JAJFGM010000435.1, read on the forward strand.
GTCGTGACAAAGCGCGGCGCGAACGCCGGAGTGCCGGTTGGCGGCAATCGAAATACCGATCCCCGTACCACAAATCAACACACCTTTTTCACATGTTCCGCCGGCAATGGTTTTCGCCATCGCGGCACCGAAGTCCGGGTAGTCGACCGATGTCATGGCATTGTCGGTACCGAGATCGACGGGTTCGTAGCCAAGTCCGCGCAATTCCTCGATCAGGCTTTGTTTGAGCTCGAAGCCGGCATGGTCCGAGGCAATGGCTATTTTTTGTGTCGTCATGGTTGGGCGCCAGGCTGCAGAGAGTTGACCGATCAAGAGTTCGTCCGTGGATCCCCGGAACCGGCCAAAGAGTCCCGCTTGAGTCCCATTTGGATCCGTAAGATCGAATTGCGGAACTTTTGGGACAAGAAACTGTTAGCCGCGCAAGCATCGCACCCGGCGAGCCTACCATATGTCGTCCTTTTGTGAAAAGCCGCCACTAAGTATCGCTTTGTAGCGGCCCAAGGCGGACCTCAATCTCGTTGCCGCAAGACAATGTTTCCCGATTGAGATTAAGTATTTATTATAGTTATATATAAGCATTATAGTTAATTTATATGGTTAACAGTATTAACCATAAACACAATTGTATTTGACAAGAATAACTCGAAAGATATACCGTCTCTTTCTTTCATCATCAACGTCGGGCCCTTGCAATGACTGACACAAAATTAGAAAGACTCTCGTCAGCCGAACTGTTGCGTATGTCCACCGAAGTCGTTGCTGCTTACGTTCGCAACAATCCCCTGCCATCCAGCGAGTTGACCAGTGTCATTCACACGGTCCATGGATCGATGTCGGAGCTGGTCGAAGGACGCCGCGGCAAGCCGGAGCCGCAAAAACCCGCAATATCACTGCGGCGGTCGGTGACACCGGACTATCTGGTTTGCCTGGAAGACGGCAAAAAGCTGAAGATGCTGAAGCGTCATCTGCGCACGACCTACAACCTGACGCCGGAGGAATACCGGGCCAAGTGGGGTCTCTCGCCCGACTACCCGATGGTCGCTCCGAACTATGCCAAGCAGCGCTCGGATTTCGCCAAGAAGATCGGCCTGGGCAGGTCGCCGACGCGCCGCTGACCCCGCTTGCGGGGTGGCGACCAACCGCAACGGTTTGAGAGCGTCGGCTACGGCCGGCGTTTTTTTTACGTGAAAATTCCCTCGCGCTTGAAGGGCTCAGGTCCAGCGGCGGCGCGATGACGCCTTGGCCCGCTTCGCCAGGACATACCGCAGTTTGTTGAAGGCGATGCTTTCCAGCAGGGCCTGCCCGGCATCCGGCGCGCCGACGATCGAGACCTCGACCAGGCTACGCGTATCGACAGCCGATACCTTCACATAGGCACCAACTCGGCGGAACTCGAAAATCACCTCTTGCGGACGCGTCATGCCGCCATTTTGCTGGCCCATGGCAAAGAATTGATTAATCGCCCGGAGCCGACCTACGCAATTTGAGTCGCTCCTTTGTTCTCTTTATGTTCTTATTCTCGCCGGGTGGCTCGACGAGGTGGTCAATGTCCAAATTAAAGCACCGGCTTCTCGCCGAAAGCGACGGCGCGCTGAACGCCATCACCCTTGGCGAGTTGGCCGATCAGGGGGTCGAGGTCTTTTGCTGGTGCAATCGCTGCAGCCACAATGCGGTCCTGCCGACGGCGCGTCTGTTGCTTGAAATGGGACCGGCAATGGCGGTCCCGGAAGTCGGTGCCGGCCTGCGTTGTTCCGGCTGCGGCAGCAAGGATGTGGCAACCCGTCCGGCCTGGCCAAGCCTGGGTCAAGTGACCCGCCATGGCTAGCCCGGATCAGGTATGACCGGCGCGCGGCCGTGCCCTGCATTGGTTAACCGAAAAACTTAAGACGAATGCAACCTAATGATGGGACTCTTGGACAAGTTGCCAATGCCCGCAAGGGCTTGGGAGCGCGATTTGCAACGGCAAAGAGGCCGCGAAGAGGAGCCGTCCAGATGTCCGAATTGGCCAAAGACGCAACTGAAGACATGCCGCAGCCACACGCCAGCCCTGCCCTTGGGGGTCAAGGCCGCCGGCGTTTCAAGCGCACCGCCACGATCATGGCCGGCAAGCTGCTGTGCAGCGGGAACGCCGTCGAGGGCGTCGTGCTCGACGTTTCGGTGAACGGCGTGCGCATCCAGGCCGGCGACCTCGTCGAGCTGCGCACCCCGGTCACTCTGGTCCTCGCCGGATCCGTGCACTTCGGCGGTCAGGTCGTTTGGCGCCACGGCAGCGTGCTCGGCATCCGCTTCAGCGAACAACCGGAAAAAGTTGCTGAGATCATGGCCGCCCTGCTGCCGAAAGACAGCCTGGTTTTCGGCCACGCCTGATACCTCATCGCAGGCGATACGGCGAGCGGGAAGACTTGCGACCTCTTCCCGCTCGCCAGGGTTACGTTCCGCGACATGCCCCGCGTCAAGTCGACCGCGGGAGCGCTTCCCTCGGGCAGCGAAGAGGCGAAGCGCGTTCGCCCATCGCTCCAACCGGTGCAATCTGTCCCAAGAGCAAATACGGGGCAGGACCTACTCGAATTCCTCCGCGCCCCTGATCTCGGCTGATACCGTGAGCCGCTCGACGCTCTTACACCACTCCACGGGACATGATCCCGTCAGAAAGCGAAGCCATGAGAAATTCAGGCCTATTGCGATCTCAAAAGGGTGTTGCAAATATCTGAAAAAATAATCATAATGCATGCATTGATAGCGCATATTTGAAGGCATATTCGATGGCACAACTGACGGTACGAAATATCAACGAACAGGTCGTTCGCACCTTGAAACAGCGGGCTGCGGCACACGGCCGGTCCGCCGAGGCCGAGCACCGAGAAATCCTTCGCGCTGCGCTTCTTCAGGTCGAGGAAGGTTTTGCCGCCCGTGCCGAAGCCCTTCGCCAGCGGCTGCGATCAAGCGTCGACAGCAGCGAGCTTATCCGTGCCGACCGCGACCGTAACGACGCCGAATGAGCGGTTATGTCATCGACGCTAGTGTTGCGGTGAAATGGCTCGTAACGGAGGCGTTCTCGGAGCAAGCGGCGCACCTTTTGGACGCCGAGTTGACACGGATCGCGCCAGAGCTGCTTTACCCGGAAGCCGCCAATGCACTATGGGCCATGTCTCGGCGCGGCGACATCGGCAAGGATGATTTTGCGGAAGCGGTCGACGTGCTCAAGACGGCGCCGATCGTCGTTCCCGCCTCCATGCGCCAACTCGCCGCCTCCGCCGGCCGTCTCGCCTTAGACCTCGACCATCCGGTCTACGACTGCTTCTATCTCGCGCTCGCCGTACAGGAACAGTACCCGGTGGTCACGGCCGACCAACGGTTCCATGACACGGTGCGCGCCCATCCCTACCTTGCGGACCGGATCGTCCACCTGCGGGAATGGGCGTGAAAGGGCTGGAGTAGGCAGCGTCACCCCAGCAGCTTCA
>JAJFGM010000436.1 GCA_021776145.1 Kiloniellaceae bacterium
CGCCTCAGGGTCTGCATCGTCGAGGTCGCCGGCGGCGATTTGGCGGGCCAGGACGTGCAGGTCGTCTGCGGCGCGCCCAACGCCAAGACCGGCATGATCGGCGTTTTCGCGCCGGCCGGCAGCTATATCCCCGGCACCGACATGGTGCTGAAACCGGGCAACATCCGTGGCGAGGACTCCAACGGCATGCTGGTCTCGGAGCGCGAGATGGGCATCTCCGACGAGCACGACGGCATCATCGAGCTGCCCGAAGGCACGCCGCTGGGCGCCGCCTTCGCCGACGTCGCCGGGCTCAACGATCCGGTCATCGAGATCGCCATCACACCCAACCGCGGCGACTGTCTGGGCGTGCGCGGCATCGCCCGCGACCTGGCGGCGGCCGGCCTCGGTCGCATGAAGCCGGTCGACGTCGCAGTGGTGCCCGGCAGTTTCGACAGCTCGGTTAAATGGCGCCGCGACCTGCCGGACGATGCCCCGGATCTCTGCCCCTATGTCGCCGGGCGCAGCTTCAGGGACGTCAAGAACGGCCCCAGTCCGGAGTGGATGCAAAGTCGCCTGCGCGCCATCGGTCTGCGGCCGATCTCGGCCCTGGTCGACATCACCAACTACGTCACCTACGACCTCAACCGGCCGCTGCACGTCTTCGACGCCGACAAGCTGGCCAGCGACCCGACCATGCGCATGGCCCGGCGGGGCGAAGAGATCCAGGCCCTCGACGGCGAGACCTACAAGCTGGACGAGACCATGGTGGTCATCGCCGACGATGCCGGCCCGCAAGGCATCGGCGGCATCATGGGCGGCGAGCTGTCGGGCTGCTCCGCAAGCACCACCAACGTCTTCCTCGAAGTGGCGCTTTTCGAGCCGGTGCGGGTTGCGGTCTCGGGCCGCAAGCTCGGCATCCTCTCGGACGCGCGCTACCGTTTCGAACGCGGCATCGACCCGGAGTCCGCGGTCTGGGGCGTCGAAGTTGCCGGCCGCCTGATCCAGGAGATCTGCGGCGGCGAAGTCTCCCACGTCACCTCAGCCGGCGCCGTGCCCGCCGAACCCCGAAGCGTCGAACTGCGCGCGACCCGCGTCCGTGACCTCGGCGGCATCGAGGTCGGGCTTGACGAGCAGGTGCGCATTCTCGGCGATCTCGGGTTCGCGGCGACGGCGGCGGACGGCGTCATCACCGCGCGGGTGCCGAGCTGGCGCCCCGACGTCGAATGCGAGGCTTGCCTGGTCGAGGAGGTCATGCGCATCCACGGTTTCGACGAAATCCCGCAGACCCCGCTGCCCCGCCTGAGCGACCTGCCGCAGGGCGTGCTGACCCTGGCGCAACGGCGCGAGACTTTCGCCCGCACGGCCCTGGCCTGGCGCGGCCTCGACGAAGCCGTCACCTTCTCGTTCCTGTCGAGCCGCGAGGCCGAGTTGTTCGGCAGCCGCAGCAACAGCCTCAGGCTGATCAACCCGATTTCCGCCGACCTCGACGTCATGCGCCCCTCGGTACTGCCGACCCTGGTGACGGCGGCGGCGCGCAACGCCGACCGCGGCTTCGGCGATGTCGGCCTGTTCGAGATCGGCCCGCAGTACGCCGACGACACGCCCAGCGGCCAGGCCCAGGTCGCCGCCGGCCTGCGCGCCGGCGCCGCCGAGCCGAGCCACTGGCAAGGCAAAAGCCGGGCGCCCGACGCCTTCGACGCCAAGGGCGACGCCCTGGCGGTTCTCGAGGCTTGCGGCGCACCGACGGACAATCTGCAGGTCACGCGCGACGCGCCGGCCTGGTATCATCCCGGCCGCTCGGGCGTGCTGCGCCTCGGCCCCAAGGTGCTGGCGAACTTCGGCGAATTGCATCCGCGCGTGCTTGCCGCGGCCGACCTGCGCGGCCCCGTCTCCGCCTTCGAGGTCTTCCTCGAGGCCGTGCCGCGGCCAAAGGCGAAAGCCGGCAAGCTGAGGCCGGCGCTGGCGCTGTCGAGCCTGCAACCGGTGGCGCGCGACTTCGCCTTCCTGGTCGACGAGGATGTCCCGGCCGAAAAGCTGCTGCGCGCCGCCAAGGGCGCCGACAAGGCACTGATCAGCGGCGTCGCGCTCTTCGACCTCTACACCGGCAAGGGCATCGAGCCGGGCAAGAAGTCGCTGGCCATCAGCGTCACCCTGCAGCCGGTCGAACGCACCCTGACCGATCCGGAAATCGAGGCCGTGGCCGAGAAGATTGTCGCCCAGGTGATCAAGGCGACCGGCGGTACGCTGCGGGGGTAGGTGTTCCCTATTTCGCGGGCCATTTCCTGGCGCCGTGAAGCACGGCGAGGATTTCGATGACCTCGCCGGTGACCCGGTAGGGAACAACGAACGGCGTTTCAGTCACCACCAGCTCGCGCGTGTTCGGGATTCTTCCCTGCCGACCGCTGGCCGGGAATTCGACCAGCCGTTCGGTGGATTCAAGGATCCGCAAGGCCATCGTTTCCGCCGCGCGCGGATTGTCCTCGGCGATGTAACCCCGCGCGGCACGCAAATCGCGCAGAGCCCGCAGCGTCCAGGCGATCCTCATGCAGGAGGCTCACCTTCCTCGTCACCGCCCCATGTCAGCAACCATTCGCGCACACGTTCGTGCGGGATGACCCGCCCGGCGTCGGCGTCGGCCACGCCCTCTTCTATTTGCGCTATCTGCCAAGCCTGGCTGTCCAGATAGCTATCCAATGCCTGCTCCAGAAGCCAGGATCGTGGACGGTCCGTGGAACGCGACAGCTCCTCCAAAAGTTTGGCCTTTTCCGGGCGCACCCGGAACCCAAGCTGGACCGTCTTTGTGTCTGTCATTTAGGGTTTTGCTACGATTGTTTTCATTGTTAACAATGTACATCAACGTCGATCGGAATGCAATTATCTGATCTTCGGTTCGCTCTGGTCCATCACTCAAATCTTTTCGAAACAGGGATCGCGGGCTTCGGCACGTCAGACGTGGTGCTGATCCGAACGCCCTGGCTGTTGGTCCCGCCATTCATCGAATTTGGGGCATTCGGCGTGAACTGCCGATGGCCACGCCGAACCGGGACGCATGCGCGAGTTCGTGCTCAGGCGGCCCCAGCTTCATTCAAAATTAACCATATAATTAGGTTTCTGCCGTTAAATTGCGTTACTTGGCGAAATTCAGGCGCTGAAACACAGAACAATAAAGTGTTCATCGAACAAAAGGATTTTCGCCGCATGTAATCGACCACTCAATCGCGTCTTTTTGCGGTAACGCCGTAACTGGCATCACTGGATCGAAGGTTGCCGAGGACCATGATAAAGAAAATGCAAAAACTGCTTCCACGCGCGAGTGTGATCTCTGTTTTTCTGCTGAGCGCATGTGTCACCGATGGAACACTGGATCCAACCCGTTCGTCAGTCGCACCGCCCACCGCCGAGACATTCGAGATCTGGGCTCTGCAGGATCAACAGCCGCCGCGTGTCATGGCCTCTGCCGATGCCGACTTGCGGCGGGTTTTGCAGTCTGCCGTCGCGCGGGTTCGCGGGCACTCGCAAGCCAGCATCGCCGCCGCGTGGGGTGTGGCCGGCGACGATA
>JAJFGM010000437.1 GCA_021776145.1 Kiloniellaceae bacterium
CAGCCCGATTCGCGCAATTCAACTAAATTTTGTGCCCTCGGCCCAAAAAAAATCTATATGTGGGGTGTCCGCTGTCAACTGCCGCGCTCATACTAGTGGCTCGACACAGAGATTATGACTGTTTCATGGAGGCCAATCGACCCTCTGGGTAGGCGCGCTGCGCAGCGCGATGCGGGACATCGGGCAAGCAGCGCAACGCCCCCAGAGGGTCGAGTGGCCCCACCGAAGGCCGCGATCTTTTGTCCGCCTGCGGCGTTCCGAGTTGCTTGTGGTGGTTGGCACCACGGCGCAACCCGCGCCTTGCCGGCGGGCAAAATCTTCGCGGTGAAACCGTCATAATCTCTGTGCAGAGCCACTAGTTGCCAATTGCACTTCGCGGCACCGTCAATCAGCCAGTCCACTCGGTATAAAATTGGCCGATACCCTTGACTTCGTAGCTGCTCCAGAATTCCAGCTCTTCTTCCGAAACACCAAGGTCTTCGATCAGGCTCTCAAGGCTGGTCTTGGTTTCGATCGTCGGCATTTTGGGCTCTCCGGGCTGGTGTTTATCGCGTCTCCTGTCTCTTCACACGTTGGCGCGCGCAAAAGGGGGTTAACAAAAATCGCAAATCGGCGACCTTTATTTGCCTCTCGGTCAAAACTCCGGATATGCCCGATTTCCTGCGGATTTCTATTGTCCGGGCCCGTCGAAACGCGGCGCGGACGGTGTTTTTGCATCGTCATGATGCCCGGCAAAGAGGGGCAAACGCCGTCTTGCGGCGAGGCGACGCTCTCTCCGACACGGCCTGCCGGGTCCCGCAGGGACTTGAACAGCAGCTCCGAACTCAATGCCAACGCAGCCGGCTCGGCCCTGTCTTGGCGGGTGGGCTGATGGTTGGAGAGTATCGTGGCGTTGGCGGGAAACCCCACCGAACGGCAGTCAGAAGGCCAGGGATATATCCCGGTGGTGCGACAGACAGGCAGCGACTTCGGTTGCCTGATCCTTCGACAGGCGTTCCTGCTGCCGCAGCCCGATGGTGTCCTTGATCGCATCGTCATAACGCTCAAGATCGCCGAGCAGTTGTTTTTCGGCCTGCTGCCGCCACGCCTTCTCGGCCGCGAGGGCTTCCAAGGCCGCGGCCAGTTGGCTGGCCGCTTCCTCGCGATCGGGCGTGTCGTCCTTGAGGGCACGCCGAGCCTTGGACAACTTCGACTTGATGGCGCTGGCGCCGTAGACCGCGCTGACTTCGGATTCCACCTCCTTGATGGTGTCCATGGCCTGATCGGCCGGATCATCCGCGATCACCACTGCCAACGCCGCGATCGGCGCTTCCAGCGCAACCAGGGCCCCGGTCGCGGCAATCAGCCGGCGTAATTGCGACACGGGCTCGTAGGCGTCGTCGACGGCGCGGCGGTAATTGCGGCGCGCGTCGGTCTCGGTTTTCGCCAACTCGACATAACGCGCGCGCATGTCATCGTAACCTTCCGGGAGCCTGGCCTCGATTTCCAACCGACTATCGCCTAGCGCGGCAAGCTCCGCGTCCATGTTGCTGAGTTCATCGGCCACCTCATCGCCGCCGCGCGACAGGAAGCCGCGCTCCTTGTCGAGCTTCTCCACTTCGCGATCGATGGCGCCGAGGGACACGCGCAGTTCACGCACCCTGCGGTGCAGGGTCTCATAGGCCGGGATATGCGCCTGCAAGGCCGCTTCGGCGGACTGCACCTTTTCGACCCTCTCGAACGTCGTCTCGGCGGACTGGAATCCTTCGCTCAAAGCGGTTTGATAATCTTGCGGAAGATAGCTGATATCGAGGGTTTTGGCCGTGTTGATGGCCGAGCGCAAATCGTTGCCGCGCAAGGCATACTGCTCGAAGAGGTAGGTTTCTAGACAGGCCTGGAGCCGCGGGTTGCTTGGCGGCGGCGCCGTATCGGACGTCAGATAGACCCGGTTCGGCAGGTAGTTCACCAAGGGCGGGAACAGGCCGACGATGGCCAGACCGGCCAACTGCAGCAGGATAAAGGGTATCACGCCACGGTACATCTCGATGGTTTTGACGATGGCTGGGGCGACGCCGCGCAAATAGAACAAGGCGAAACCGAAGGGCGGTGTCAGGAACGAGGTCTGCATGTTGACGCCGATCATCACGCCGAGCCATACGGCGGTGACGTTGGCAGAAGCGTCGGACAGCAGGATCGGCGCGATAATCGGGACCACGACCACGGCGATCTCGATGAAATCGAGAAAGAAGCCGAGCACGAAGATGACCGACATGACGACAATAAATTTAGTGATGAAACCGCCCGGCAAGCCGGTGAGGAAATCGCGCACCAGTTCCTCGCCGCCAAAGGCGCGGAAGGCCGCCGTCAGCATGGCGGCGCCGAGCAGGATGATGAAGACAAGCGACGTTGTCTTGGCGGTTTCGACCATGACCCCGTTCAATGTCTCGTCGATCTTGTAGGCGCGCCAGCCACTCCAAACAACGGCTATGAGGAACGCTATCGAGGACACGGCCGCCAGCACGATGCCCATGGCATCATGGCTGTCGCGAATGTTTTTTACATTGACGTCGAAGATATTGAGCACCAGGACGATCCCGACGAGGGAAAGTGCGGCAAGTATGGCCGGGTAAAAGGCGCCGCGCTTGCCTTCCATGAGACGGTAGCCGGCCATGACCATCGAGCCAATGGCACCAATAGCGCCGGCTTGGTTGACCGTAGCCACGCCCATGATGATCGATCCCAGAACGGCGACGATCAGGGCCAGGGGCGGCACAAGCACGACAATGATACGCTTGGCGAAGCCGAAGTCGTAGTTGCCCTCGTTGGGCGCGGGCGGCGCCGACCGCGGCCGAATCAGCGCCAGAACCAGAATGTAGACGATGTAGATTCCGACCAGCACGAGGCCCGGAAGGAAGGCGCCAAGGAACATGTCGCCGGCGCTCGTCG
>JAJFGM010000438.1 GCA_021776145.1 Kiloniellaceae bacterium
GATTGCCCCTAACCGTCACCCGCCCGCTCCCCCTCCCGGCCACCCATATCATTTTTTTCCTTGGGTGGGGGGGTGGGGTTGCGGGCCGGCACCGAGAAAATCAGGCCCAAAGGGCCGGAATCGACTTCGCCAGTCGAAGACACACGAAGGAACCACCATGGACAACTGGTTGAGCGCCGAGCAGAAGCTGCTCAAGGAGAGCGCCGAGCGCTTTATCGCCAAAGAGTACGGCTTCGAGGCGCGCCAGGCCCGCGCCGCCGAGGCCGAGGGCTTTAGCCGCGCCACCTGGGCCAGCTTCGCCGAAATGGGTTGGTTGGCGGCGCCGCTGCCGGAAGAGCACGATGGCCTCGGCGGCGGCACCTTGGAAGTGGCGGTGGTCATGGAAGCACTGGGCCGCGGCCTGGCGGTCGAGCCCTTTGTCCCGACCGTCGTGCTCGGCGCCGGGCTCGTCGCCAGGGGCGGCAGCGACGCCCAAAAGGCAGAACTGCTGCCGGCGGTCGCCGCCGGTGAACTGCTGCTCGCCTTCGGCCACAGCGAGCCGCGATCGCGTTATGACCTGGCACGGGTCGAGACCACGGCAACGGCGGACGGCCAGGGTTTTCGCCTCGACGGCCACAAGAGCGTCGTCTTCCATGCCGGCAGCGCCGACAAGCTCCTCGTCTCGGCGCGCAGCGGCGGCGGCGTGCGCGATGCCGAAGGGGTCTCGTTGTTCCTGCTCGATCGCGACACCCCGGGCGTCGAGCTGCGCGCCTATGCCACCAACGACGGCGGCCGCGCCGCGGAAGTCGCACTCAGCGGCGTCAATCTCGGACCGGACAGCCTGATCGGCCCGCGCGACCAAGCGCTGCCGCTGATCGAGGCGGTCGCCGACGAAGCCTGTGTCGCGCTGGCGGCCGAGGCCGTCGGCGGCATGGACGTGCTGGTCACCGCGACCCGCGACTACCTGCAGCAGCGCCAGCAGTTCGGCGTGCCGCTCGCCAATTTTCAGGTCCTACAGCACCGCGCGGTCGACATGTTCATGGCCTGCGAGCTGTCGCGCTCGCTGACCTACCGCGCCGCCGGCGTACTGGCCGACCCGGCGACCGGCGCGGCGGCCCGCGCCCAGGCCGCCTCGGCGGCGAAGGTGCAGGTCGGCAAGGCCGGCAAGCTGATCGGCCAGGACGCGGTGCAACTGCACGGCGGCATGGGCATGACCCAGGAAATGTCGGTCGGCCACTACTTCAAGCGTCTGACCATGATTGGCGCCACCTTCGGCGATGCCGATCACCATCTTCGGAGGTTCGCGGCGGCGTAAATACATAAAGGGGACCACTCGGCTACAGGCTGTCCGGCCAGCTGCGTGCCGCGTTATAGACGCGCAACACTTCAATCCTGTCGTTATGCAGACGTTAGGGAACGATGAAGGGCGTACGTGGCACGATCAGTTCCTGCGACCCGGCCGACGCGGCCGCTTTCCGGATGGCCGGAAAGGCGGTTGGCAACAAACTGGACGATGCAATGAGCCACCTGGTTTGCCGCGGTGGGATTGTCTTTGGCGATAAATGAGCGGACTTCGGTCAGATCGTTGAGCGCCTCGGGGGACCAAACCAGCTTCATTCCGCAGTGGGAGTCGGAAACTCATCCTCCGTGTCCCAAGACGCCAACCATTCGGTGACCTGGTCATGCTTCACGCCCTCACCGCGATCTAGTGAGGCCATGGCCTTCCGAATACCTTCGATCTGGCGTTCTTCCCGTTTTACAAATTCCTCGATACCCTCGGCCGCCAACGATGACTTGCTGCGCTTCGTTGACTTCGCCAGCATCTCTAAGCGGTCTTTGATTTCGCTGTCGATACGAAGAGTAATCGTGGTGCTATCGCCCATAAACAACACTCCTGCCGGTCAGTTGCATTAAGATTCCGCGGGATCCGACGGGAACTCACCCGCCGGACGCTGCCGCTTCGGGCGCCAGCCTCTTTGCTACCAGCAGCAGCCCCAGGCCGCCGAGCGCCAGCACCAGGGCCATGCCGGCGAGTTCCAGGTTGCTCCAGGGGATGAGGCCGCCGCCGGGGGTGGCGATGAGCAGGCCGGCGAGCAAGAGGGCGGCGCGGATCGGCCATTGCAGCAGGGCATGGCGGGTGAGGTCGCCGGCCAGCAGCAGATAACCCTGCAGGGCGCCGGCGACCAGCGCGATGCCGAGGAAGGCGCTGCCGGTAGCGAGGACGATCTGGTCCCAGTCGCCGCGCAGGATGAGGGCCGGTTCGAGCACGAAGAAAAACGGGATGAAATAGATGATGCTGCCCAGGCGCATGGCCTCCAAGCCGGTGCGCATCGGTGTCGCCCGCGCCAGGGCGGCAGCGGCGAAGGCGCCGAGCGCCACCGGCGGCGTGATGTAGGACATCATCCCCCAGTAGAGGATGAAGAGGTGCACCGACATGGGCGACAGGCCGCCCTGGATGAGGGCCGGTGCCAGGACGATGGCGAGGAAGATGTAGGCCGCGGTCACCGTCATGCCGATGCCCATGACGAAGGAAGTCAGCGCCCCCATGGCCAACAGCACCAGCACCGATCCGCCGGCCAGGAAAACCAGGTCGTTGACCAGGGTCCCGGCCATGCCGGTCATCGACAGTGCCCCGACGATCAAGCCGACGGCGGCGAGAATGGCCGTCAGTTCCGCCAGCAGGCGGCCGCTGGCGACGATGAAGTCGACAAGGCCCTGCCTGGTCCAGCGGTTGTGGGGAAAGATCTGGTTGAGGGCGATGAGAATCGCGGTGGCGTAAAAGGGCGCGACGGACTCGCGCCTGAGGTAGACCAGCATGAAGAGCAGCAGCAGAAAGACGGCAACGAAGTACCAGCCTTCGCGCAGGGTCGCGGACAGCGACGGCAGCTCCTCGCGCGGCAGGCCGACCAGGTTTTCACGCGCCGCATAGGCGTCAATCTGCATGAAGAGGCCGAAAAAGTAGAGCGCCGAGGGAATGATCGCGGCGATGGCGATGTCGATATAGGGCACCTCGATGATGGTCGCCATGATGAAGGCGGTGGCGCCCATCACCGGCGGCATGAGCACGCCGCCGGTCGAGGCACAGGCCTCGACGCCGCCGGCATAGGCGGGGCGAAAGCCGGTGCGTTTCATCGCCGGAATGGTCATCACCCCTGTGGTCAGCACGTTGGTGATCACCGAGCCGCTCATCGAGCCCATCAGGCCGCTGGCGAAGATCGACACCTTGGCGGCACCGCCGCGCACGCTCCCGAGCAGGGCGAAGGCGAGATTGAGAAAGAAGCGGCCGCCGCCGGTGTGCTGCAGGGCAACGCCGAAAATCAGAAAGCCGATGACCAGCTGGGCGAAGGCGCGCATGGGAATGCCGAGCACACTTTCGATGCTCATGGTGTGATAGGCCGCCGTCTCGCCCCAGGTGCTGGCCAGGCCGGAAATCGGTCCCGGCATGCTGTCGGCGACGATCGGATAGAGCGACAGCGGCAGCACGATGAGGAAGATGGCCAGACCGCCGGCGCGGCGCACGGCCTCCAGGATGATGGCCCAGAAGACGTAGCTGATGTTGACGGCATGGTCCGGCGCGACGAATTCCCAGCCCTGGTCGACGATGTTGGTGGCATTGAGGAAAAAGAACAGGCAGATGCCGAAGCTGGCGGCAAAGAGCAGCAGGTCGTACCACGGCAGGCCCCAGCGCGGACGACCGGGCCGCGCGCCCTTGAAGGCGGGAAAAAAAACGAAGACCAGGGGCAGCAGCAGGCCGAGGATGGCATAGAGGTAATGGTTGTTGAGCTGGATGACGCCGCCCAACCACTGCTTGCCGAAGACCACGCGCACCTGGTCAACCGCCAGGACAAAGGTCAGCAGGGTGAAGGCGACAACGACGACCAGCCAGAAAGACGTGAGTCCGCGGTGGCGCCCCTCGCCGCCCGCGGACTCGGCACCTAACTGCCGGTCGCCTGCCGGCTCGTCAGGGCGCGCGTCTAGATCAGCATCCATGGAGTTGGACTCGCTTTTGGCGATCCAGCTCCATGGATAAAGCTGATCTAACCAATTGACGTGTAGTGCAAATTTATCCGGTTCCATTGAACCAGAATGGTTCAAAATAGCCGAATTTTGCACTAGCGCCATATCGGATTAAGGCCGGCCTTTTCCAGCGCGGCGGCCCGCACTTCCATCCATTTGCTCTTGTAGGCTTCCTGTTCCAGGCCCTTGTCCATGCCGGACCAGGCCGCGGCCAGAACCTGCTGACGCTCGAGCAGGCCGTCGTTGTGGGCCTGCGCCGCGTCGTCCCACTTGCCGATCTCCTTGAAATAGGCGATGGCGCCGGGGTGATAGGGCACGACCCACTGTAAGATCTGCTTGTCCAGGGCCCAACCGGCGGCGGCGGGTTCGGCGGC
>JAJFGM010000439.1 GCA_021776145.1 Kiloniellaceae bacterium
AATCTGCCGCCGGACCATTGAAATCGAACGCAAAATTGAAACACGTGGGGTCGGTTACATGAAATTCAGACCACTGCATGACCGTGTTGTTGTTGAACCTCTCGAGGGTGACGAAAAGACCTCGGGCGGCATCATCATTCCGGACACGGCCAAGGAAAAGCCCATGGAGGGCAAGGTTACTGCCGTTGGTAACGGCAGCCGTGGTGAGGACGGGAAAATTCAGCCTTTGGACGTCAAGAAGGGCGACAAGGTGCTGTACGGAAAGTGGTCGGGAACTGAAGTCAAGCTGGATGGCAAGACTCTCCTGATCATGCGCGAGTCCGACATCATGGGCGTACTTCAGTAAGGAGTTAAGAAAAATATGGCTGCCAAAGAAGTCAAATTCGGATCCGACGCCCGCGCGCGCATGCTGCGCGGCGTCGATATACTGGCGGATGCGGTAAAGATCACTCTCGGTCCGAAGGGCCGCAACGTCGTGCTCGATAAATCCTTCGGCGCGCCGCGCACCACCAAGGACGGTGTGACGGTCGCAAAGGAGATTGAGCTCTCTGACAAGTTCGAGAACATGGGCGCACAGATGCTGCGCGAAGTGGCCTCGAAGACCAACGATATCGCCGGTGACGGCACCACCACGGCGACGGTTCTCGCCCAGTCCATCGTGCGTGAGGGCGCCAAGGCGGTTGCCGCCGGCATGAACCCGATGGATCTGAAGCGCGGCGTCGATCTCGCGGTTGCAGTTGTCATCGAGGATTTGAAGAAAAAATCCAAACGCATCCAGACCAGCGACGAAGTCGCCCAGGTTGGCACCATCTCGGCCAACGGCGAAGTCGAAATCGGCAACATGATCGCCGAGGCCATGCAGCGCGTCGGCAAGGAAGGCGTGATCACGGTGGAAGAGGCCAAGTCCTTGGCCACCGAGCTTGACGTCGTCGAGGGCATGCAGTTCGACCGTGGTTACCTGTCGCCCTACTTCATCACCAACGCCGACAAGATGGTCTGCGAGATGGAGAACCCCTTCATTCTGTTGCACGAAAAGAAGCTGACCGGCCTGCAGCCCATGTTGCCGCTGCTCGAAGCCGTCGTGCAGTCGGGCAAGCCGCTGCTGATCATTGCAGAGGACGTTGAAGGCGAGGCGCTGGCTACCCTGGTCGTCAACAAGCTGCGTGGTGGTCTCAAGGTCGCCGCCGTCAAGGCGCCGGGCTTCGGTGATCGCCGCAAGGCCATGCTCGAAGACATTGCCATCCTCACCGGTGGCCAGGTCATCTCCGAGGATCTCGGCATCAAGCTTGAAGCCGTGACCCTGGACATGCTTGGTACCGCCAAGCGGCTGGTCATCACCAAAGACGAGACCACCGTTGTCGACGGTGCTGGAAAGAAGAAGGAAATCGAAGGCCGCTGCACGCAGATCCGTGCCCAGGCCGAAGAGACTTCTTCCGACTACGATCGCGAGAAGCTGCAGGAACGCCTGGCCAAGTTGGCTGGCGGTGTTGCCGTGATGCGTGTCGGCGGTTCGACGGAAGTCGAGGTGAAAGAGCGCAAGGATCGGGTTGAGGACGCCATGAACGCGACCCGTGCCGCGGTCGAGGAAGGCATTGTCGCTGGTGGCGGCGCGGCCCTTCTGGCGGCGGTCAAGGCGCTGAAGAAGATCGAGCCCGAGAACGACGACCAGAAAGTCGGCGTCGACATCGTGCGTCGTGCCTTGCAGGCTCCGGTTCGGCAGATTGCCGAGAACGCCGGCGCCGAGGGTTCGATCGTGGTTGGCAAGATCAACGAATCCAAGGTTGGTTTCGGTTTCGATGCACAGAACGGTGTCTACGTGGACATGTTCAAGGCGGGCATCATCGATCCGACCAAGGTTGTACGCACGGCACTGCAGGACGCGGCTTCGATCGCCGGCCTGTTGATCACCACCGAAGCCATGGTGGCCGATTTGCCGGAGAAGAAGGACGCCGCGCCCGCGGCTCCCGATATGGGTGGCATGGGCGGCATGGGTGGCATGGGCTTCTAGCCCGCCATCCGGTCCGAACATTAAAGAAGGGGGTCGCGGCAGTGCCGCGGCCCCTTATTTTATGTTGTTGCCCCTTCCAATCGCGACAGCCAAACGAGATACTCGCGCGCCATGCTGCCAAGCCCGGACAAGGTTACCGAAATCCTCGAACAGACCGCTGCGGAAGAAATTTTGCCGCGCTTTCGTAAGCTGCGTGATCATGAGGTGCAAGAGAAGGCAGCCGGCGAGTTGGTGACGGTTGCCGATGTGGCGTCCGAGCAGGTGCTTGCGCGTCGACTCACCGCGCTGTTGCCGCAAGCCGTGGTCGTCGGTGAAGAGGCGGTCGCCGACGATCCGACGGTCATGCAAAGACTGGATGACGCCGGGCCGGTGTGGATCATCGATCCGATCGACGGTACCGGCAATTTTGCCCGCGGCGTCCCGGTTTTTGCGGTCATGGCGGCCCTCGTGAGTGCCGGAGAAACTTTAGCGGCCTGGATTCACGATCCCATCAACGGCCGAACTGCGGTGGCGGAACGCGGCGCCGGGGCCTTTATGTCCGGGCGCCGCCTGCAAGTCGCGGCGGCGGAGACGCCGGCTGGAATGACCGGAACCTTGCATGCTTCATCCTTTGCCCCGCAGGAACTTGCGCAACAGGTCGATGCGCGGCGGGGCAGGGTAGGCGCCATCAAGTCGCTGCGCTGCGCCGGTTTCGAGTACCTGCGTCTGGTATCCGGGGAGATGCATTTCTCGCTCTTCACGCGCCTCATGCCCTGGGATCATGCTCCCGGCGTGCTGATTCACCAAGAGGCAGGCGGTATTGCCAAGTGCCTCGATGGTGGCACCTACGGTGCCCGGCGCTATCGCGACATCGGGGTTATGATGGCGCCCGACGATGCCGCCTGGGACGCGCTTCACGACGTCCTTCTGGGGCCTGCCTGAAATCATCCGGCGCGGCGCGATACCGCCCTAGTCTTGGTATCGGAATTTGCCATCGTAGAAATCCGAAATAGCCATTTGCGACGTGTTCAATTCTGGTCGCATATGGTCAAAAGGGCGGGGCGGATTGGATGTAAGCAAACATTCAATCTGGCCCTAACGATAACTGTCGTCTTGGAGCTATTTTCGCGGATGTCCGCGCGTTGGGCGCACCCAATGCGGTTCTTGAGGAGCGTGTGCGTATGGTCAAGAAAATGCCGGGCGAAGCACGGGTCGTCATCATCGGTGGCGGCGTTATCGGCTGTTCGCTTGCCTATCACCTGAGCAAGCTCGGCTGGAGCGACGTCGTCCTGCTGGAGCGTAAGAAATTGACCTGCGGCACGACTTGGCACGCCGCCGGACTGGTCGGGCAACTGCGTGCCACATCGAACATGACCAAGCTGGCGCAATACACGGCCGGGCTTTACGGCACCCTCGAGGCTGAAACCGGACAGGCGACCGGGTTCAAGCAGAACGGCAGCATTTCCATTGCCACCGACAACGAGCGTTTCGAGGAACTCAAGCGCGGCGCCTCCATGGCCCGGACCTTTGGGCTGGAGGTCAACCTCTTGACCGTCGAGGAAATCAAGGGACTGTGGCCGCTGATCGAGACCAAGGGCCTGGTCGGCGGTGTGTTCCTGCCCAAGGACGGCCAGACCAACCCCATCGACACGACAATGGCCCTGGCCAAGGGCGCGCGCATGGCGGGCGTGCGCATTCTCGAGGATACAAAAGTCACGGCGGTACACCAACGCGACGGCCGGGTTACCGGGGTGGCGACCGAGGCCGGCGACATCGCCGCCGAGATCGTCGTCAACTGCGGCGGCATGTGGGGCCGCGAGGTCGGACGCATGGCGGGTGTCAACTGCCCGCTGCATGCCTGCGAGCATTTTTACGTCCTGACGGAAGAAATAGATGGCCTGCCTTCAGATCTGCCGGTGATGCGCGACCCCGGCGGCTGTGCCTACTACAAGGAAGATGCCGGCAAGATCCTGCTTGGCGCCTTCGAACCCAATGCCAAGCCGTGGGGCATGAACGGCATACCCGACGATTTCAGTTTCGACGAGTTGCCAGAGGACTTCGACCACTTCATGCCGGTCCTCGAAGGGGCGATGCAACGCGTGCCGGCGCTCGAGAACATCGGCATCCGCAAGTTCTTCAATGGGCCCGAGAGTTTTACCCCCGACGACCGATACATGCTTGGCGAGGCCCCGGAACTGAAGAACTTCTTTGTGGCGTGCGGCTTTAATTCCATTGGTATTCAGTCGGCCGGTGGCGCGGGAAAAGTGCTGGCGGAGTGGATCGTCGAGGGCCACCCGCCCATGGACCTTTCGGATGTCGACGTGCGTCGCATGGCGCCGTACCAGGGCAATAAGACATACCTCTATCAGCGTGCCACCGAGGCCCTGGGGCTGCTCTACGCTATGCACTGGCCCTACTATCAGTACCAAACGGCACGCAACGTTCGTACTTCGCCGCTGCACGAGCGCCTGTGCGATCGTGGTGCCTGTTTTGGCGAGACCGCCGGTTGGGAGCGCGCCAACTGGTTCGCGCCAACGGGGGTCGAAGCCAAGTACGACTACAGCTATAAACGCCAGAATTGGTTCGAGTACGCGGCGGCCGAGCACAAGGCCGTACGCGAAGGCGTAGCGCTGTTCGATATGACTTCCTTCGCAAAGTTCCTGGTGCAGGGACCTGATGCCGAGAGCGTTCT
Organism: Kiloniellaceae bacterium; assembly: GCA_021776145.1. Taxonomy (GTDB): domain Bacteria; phylum Pseudomonadota; class Alphaproteobacteria; order Kiloniellales; family Kiloniellaceae; genus JAJFGM01. Next base: position 4,680 of record JAJFGM010000439.1, read on the forward strand.
GCAGCGCATCTGCGCCAACGACGTAGCGGTGCCGCCCGGCCGCGTGATCTATACGCAGTGGCTGAACCCGCGTGGTGGAATCGAGTCCGACCTGACGCTGACCCGTCTGGCTGAAGACAGCTACTTGGTGGTGACCGCGGCGGCCGTGGCCGGTCGCGACATGGACTGGCTGAAGCGAAACATTCCCGAGGACGCGCGGGTCGTCGTTACCGATGTGACCTCGGGTGAGGCGGTGCTCAGCATCATGGGTCCGAAGAGCCGCGATCTTCTGTCGCAGCTGACGTCCGCCGATCTCTCGAACGCGGCCTTTCCCTTCGGCTCGGCCCAAGAGATCGATATTGGCATGGCGCATGCGCGCGCGACCCGACTGACCTATGTCGGGGAACTGGGATGGGAGCTTTATGTGCCGACCGAGTTCGCCCGGGGCATTTTCGATGCCGTTGTCGAGGCGGGGGACCCCATGGGCCTGAAGATGGCTGGCATGCATGTTCTCGACTCCTGTCGAATCGAAAAGGCCTATCGTCACTGGGGGCACGATATTACCGACGAGGATACGCCGCTGGAAGCCGGCCTCGGCTTTGCGTGTGCATTCGATAAGAACCAGCCCTTTATCGGCCGTGATGCTCTTTTGCGTCAGAAGGAAACCGGGATCGGCAAGCGGCTGGTTCAGTTCCAACTCGAGGATCCCGAGCCTTTGCTCTATCACAACGAACCCATTTATCGCGACGGCGAGATCGTCGGCTATCTTTCCTCGGGCAACTATGGACATCATCTCGGCGCCGCCATCGGCCTCGGCTATGTCCACCATGCCGATGGCGTCCCAGCCGACTTCATAAAGTCCGGCTCCTACGAAATCGAAGTCGCCTGCGAGCGCTTTGTGGCCAAGGCAAGTCTTCGGCCGCTCTATGATCCGAAATCGGAACGCGTGAAGGTCTAAAACGCTGGTGCCAGGGAGCTACTCCGCTCCCATCTTGAGGGTCAGGACAACATGCGGCCCAATCGGCGGCAGGTCGAAGACATCGCCCTGCTGGCGAAATCCGACACGCTCATAAAAAGCCTGTACCCCAGTGCGTCCATTGCACCAGATGTGTCCGCCCCTGGCGCGCTCGCGCACATTTTCGATCAAGGTTGCAAGCAAGCGCCCACCAATGCCGAGGCCGCGGGCGCAGTCGAGCACCGCCATACCGCGCACCCGCCAAGCCAGCGGATCGTTCTGTCCAGGCTGGGCCTCGTGGAACAGCGAGGCAACGCCAACCAAGTCACCGGCCATGATGCATCCGATGTGCAGGGTCTCAGGGGCGTCGTCGAGTGGATAGGCGCAGTCTTCAAGCGTCTGGTTGGGCCGCAGAATGCGATGACGTAACTCGAGCGTTTCGCCGCTTTCGATTGACTGAATGGAGCTTGTAAGGTCGCTCAAACTGGCCTCACAGGTCGCAGCAAACTGGCACTATCTCGAAACCTTGCTGCGGGACTAGCTTTCTTTGAAAGGCTTGCTTTGTCAAACATCGCTGCAGTTCTTCCGCCACTGCGGATAAAGTGGTATGGCTCGCCAACCATCGTTGTTGCGGGGCAGGGGCAGAAATCCGCCAGTAATGCGGTCCGGCAGCTTCGGCAAGATAACAGCTAAGTTATTCAGCGGATAGGAGCGCGAGAATGCTGATCGGCGTACCGAAAGAGGTCAAGAACAACGAGTTTCGAGTCGGTTTGGTACCGGCCTCGGTACGTGAACACGTCCACCATGGCCACCAAGTGATGGTTGAAAGTTCCGCCGGTACTGGAATCGGATTCCACGATGAGGATTATCTTCGTGCCGGCGCGACGATCGCCGACACCGCCGAAGAGGTATTCGCCAAGGCGGAGATGATCGTCAAGGTCAAGGAGCCACAGCCTGAGGAGTATCGCCAACTAAGACCCGGTCAGGTGCTGTTCACCTATCTTCATTTGGCCCCAGACCTGCCACAGACCCAGGGGCTGGTAGATTCCGGGTGCATCGCTATTGCCTATGAGACGGTCACTAGCGCGCGCGGCGGGTTACCGCTTTTGGCGCCGATGAGCGAAGTCGCGGGGCGTATGTCGGTACAGGTCGGAGCGCACTGTCTTGAAAAGGAGCAGGGCGGCTCGGGGATGCTGCTGGGGGGCGTTCCAGGGGTCGCCGCCGCGCGGGT
>JAJFGM010000440.1 GCA_021776145.1 Kiloniellaceae bacterium
GACAACGACAAGGTCAGTCGGGGCTCGCGTGCCATTTGCTTCGCCAAGCGGCCGCTGGAGATTCTCGACCGACTCGGCTGCAAGAACAGCTTCGTCGACAAGGGCGTGATTTGGGACACCGGCAAGGTGTTTTTCGACCGACGTCAGGTCTACCAGTTCAACCTGTTGCCGGAAGAAGGCCACAAGCGGCCGGCCTTCATCAATTTGCAGCAGTATCACTTCGAAAAGTATCTTGTTGATCGCCTGCGCGCCCTGCAGGCCGAGGGCAATCCGGTCGAGCTGCGCGGCAACAACAAGGTGCTTTCGGTCGATCGGCGCGGCGACGGTGCCGGCCTTCTGGTCGATACGCCCGAGGGTACCTACCGCCTGGAAGCCGACTGGCTGATCGCCTGCGACGGCGCCGCCTCGCCGATCCGCGCGCTGCTCGGCCTCGACTTCGTCGGCCGTGTTTTTGAGGACAACTTCCTTATCGCCGACGTGGTGATGCAGGCGGATTTCCCGACCGAGCGCTGGTTCTGGTTCGATCCGCCCTTTAATCGCGGCCAGTCCGCATTATTGCACAAGCAGCCCGACAACGTTTGGCGCATCGACCTGCAACTCGGCTGGGACATCGACAAGGACGAGGAAAAGAAACCGGAAAATGTCGTCCCGCGCCTCAAGGCGATGCTTGGCGAGGAGGTCGAGTTCGAGCTCGAATGGATCTCGATCTACACTTTCCAGTGCCGCCGCATGGAAAAATTCCGCCATGGCCGGGTGCTCTTCGCCGGCGACGCGGCGCACCAGGTCTCGCCCTTCGGCGCGCGCGGTGCCAACAGCGGCCTGCAGGACACCGATAACCTCTGCTGGAAGCTGAAGCTGGTGCTCGACGGAAAAGCGCCGGAAAGCCTTCTCGACAGCTATGACGACGAGCGTGTCTATGGTGCCGACGAGAACATTCTCAACTCCTCGCGCGCGACCGACTTCATCACCCCGAAGTCCGAGATCAGCCGGGTCTTCCGCAACGCCGTGCTCGATCTGTCGGAGAAGGCCGAGTTTGCCCGGCCGCTGGTCAATTCCGGCCGCCTGTCGGTGCCCTGCGTCTACGACGACTCGCCCCTTAACGGCGCCGATGACCCGGACATGCCGGATCGCAGTCGGCCCGGCGCACCGGCCGCCGATGCACCGCTCGCCGGGGGCTGGCTGCTTGACCGCCTGGGCAACCGTTTCCAACTTCTGGCCATCGATTGCGAGGCGCCGGATCGGCTGGAGATTGACGGCATCGCGGTCGAGACCTTGAGACTGGACAGTGGCGAAGCCGCGGCCCTGCGCCCGCGCTATCTCGGCAAGGCCGCCTCGGCGGTCTATCTGATGCGGCCCGATCAGCACGTCGCGGCGCGCTGGCCGAGCTACGACCGCGAGGCTGTCGCGGCGGCGCTGCGCCGCGCGGTCGGACGCGGCTGAGGGAGGAACTAGTGACTCGACACAGAGATTATGACAGTTTCACCGCGAAGATTTTGCCCGCCAGCAAGGCGCGGGTTGCGCGGTGGTGCCAACCACCACAAGCAACACGGAACGCGGCAGGCGGGCAAAAGATCGCGGCCTTCGGTGGGGCCACTCGTCCCTCTGGGGGCGTTACGCCACCCGCTTGGCGAAAACCTTGGGCCCGATGTCCCACATCGCGCGGCGCAGCGCGCCTACCCAGAGGGTCGATTGGCCGCCATGAAACAGTCATAATCTCTGTGTCGAGCCACTAGGATGGCCGAGCTGAACACCAAGCCCAATATCGCCGATCCCGACGGCTTCTATGCCGAGCTGCTGGGGCTGCACGAAGGCCGCGACAAGGCCGAGAGCGACGCCGTCAACGCGCGCCTCATTCTGGTTCTGGCCAACCACATCGGCGACCGCGAGGTGCTGCGCCAAGCCTTTGCGCTCGCCGCGCCCGAGCACGCATGACCGACCAGCACGCATGACCGACCAGCACGCATGACCAAAAGGACAAGGACATGAAAATCGAAAAGATCCATCACGTCGCCTATCGCTGCAGGGACGCGAAAGAGACGGTCGAGTGGTACCGCGACAACCTCAACATGGACTTCGTCCTCGCCATCGCCGAGGACCACGTCCCCTCGACGCGTGAGCCCGACCCCTACATGCACGTCTTTCTCGACGCCGGCGACGGCAATGTCCTGGCCTTCTTCGAATTGCCGACCAAACCGGAGATGGGCCGCGATCCCAACACCCCGGCTTGGGTCCAGCACATTGCCTTCAAGGTCAAGGACCGCGAGACCCTGCTGCGCTTCAAGGCTCAGCTCGAGAACAATGGCATCGATGTGCTGGGAGTCACCGACCACTCGATCTTCCACTCGATCTACTTCTTCGATCCCAACGGCCACCGCGTCGAGCTGGCCTGCCCGGACCCCGGCGAGGCAGCCATGCTGGCCAGGCTCGACGCCGTCAAGTGGGAGATGCTGGAAGAGTGGTCGAAGACCAAGCGGGCGCCCAAACACGCGGCCTGGATGCATAAATAGGAACTGAACGGGACCTGACGCGGGTCGCCGCGCAATCGACGAGAAACGCACGGTCAGCCTTCACGCCTTCGTTCCGCGCACCGTCCTGCCGGACATCTCGCCCGGCACCATTTTTCGCCGTGTGACGCCGGGCGCCGGACTTCGACCCGGTCGTTTCCTCTGGATGGTGTGATGCGATAACATCGGACCATGCAGGTAATGATGGGGCAGGAAACGACGGGAAGGACATTCGCGATGAGTGACTCCACGCAGGGAGACCCACGCGACGACCGGATCGGCCGCGCCCGGGTCGGCGACGATGCGGCGCTTGAAGCCTATTACGCCGAACTCGACAAGCTCGAGACCGGGGCCTTGTGGACGGTCGCCAACGACATCGAGCCCTGGGAGCCCAAAGCCTCGTCCGACCCGGTGATCTGGCGCAGCCGCGACCTGCGCCAGCAGGTCCTGCGCGCACTGGATCTGGTTTCGCCGGAAGACGCCGGCCGCCGCGTCGTCTATCTGCGCAATCCGCGCCGCCGCGAGGTCAGCGCCTGCTGCGGCTGGCTGTTCAGCGGCATCCAGGTCATGCGGCCGGGCGAACGCACCTCGGCGCACAGCCACGCCGCGTCGGCCCTGCGCTTCATCATGGAGGGCGCTGGCGCCTATACCGTCGTCGACGGTCACCACGTCAGCCTCGGCGCGCGCGACTTCGTCATCACTCCGAACGGCACCTGGCACGATCACGGCATTACCGAGGATGGCGAGATCTCGATGTGGCAGGACGGCCTCGACATTCCCCTGACCAATGCCCTTGAGGCCAACTTCTTCGCCGTCCATCCCGAGGTTTACCAGAAACCCAACTACCCGCTCGACGACTCGCCCAACAGCTACGGTGCGCCGGGTCTGTTGCCGGCCGACGATACTTGGGATCGGCCCTATTCACCCCTGATGAAGTTTGCCTGGGAACCGACCTACGACGCGCTCAACAGCTATGCCAAGGCCAGCGATGGTTCGCTCTACGACGGCTTGATCCTGCGCTACAGCAACCCGCGTACCGGTGGCCACGTCATGCAGACCATGGGCGCGCATATGCAGATGCTGCGGCCCGGCGAAAAGACCCGCGCGCACCGCCACACCGGCAATGTCATCTACAATGTCGCCAAGGGTCATGGCCATTCGATCATCAACGGCCGGCGTTTTGACTGGGAAGAAAAGGACATCTTCTGCGTGCCGACCTGGATGTGGCACGAACACGCCAACGCCTCCGATAGCGAGGACGCCTGCCTGTTTTCCTTCAACGACTTTCCGACCATGGAAAAGCTCGGCTTCTACCGTGAGGAAGCCTATGGCGAGAACGGCGGCCACCAGCCGGTGGCGGGCTGAAGATGATACACCAGGACAATTCTGCCGCAGCGCCGCCACTCACGAAAACACGGTGTCGATTGTTACGCGGCTTCGGTCCGGCGCGGGACACGGATGATTGGGCGGATTATCGCTTGGCCAGTCTGCTTGGCGATGGCTTCGGGCAATTGTGCAATGGCTTGCAATTCGCGGTGAATCGCGGCCTTGCACAAGCCGGCTATCGCGCAGGCCCCGCAGGGCTTGCTGCGCAACCCCTGTGCCTCGCGTATTTGCCTACAGGCGGTCGGCAGATCGCGGCAAGGGGTGAGCAAATAGGGACTCACATTGTTGGTCATGAAACATCTCCTACTCCCCTGCTCGCTTACAGTGTCGCGCAGTATGGTAAACAAATGGTTAAGGGCGCATAGCCTGAAGGGCGTCTGGACTCAACCGGTCAGCGGCTCAAACCCCCAGGAAAACAGCGGCCGGCCGCCGTCGCTTTCAATGACGACGACCTCTTCGAGCCACAGGCGCTCCGCCTCGCCGCCGGGGTAGAGCAGGTGGAGCGGGACCACCATGCCGGCTTCGAGCAGCCAGTCGCCATTGGGTTTTCCATCCGGTGTGGCGCTTTCGATGTCCATGTGGGACAGCCCCAGGCCGTGGAAAAAGATGATGGCGTCGTCGGCGCTCGGCACGCCGGCCTTGCGATAGACCTGGCGCCCCAGGGCCTGCAGTTCGCTGATGCGCTTGCCGGGCCGCATGGCCGCGATGACGGCGGCGGCGGCTTCCGCCGTTGCCGCCGCCAGGGTCTTGGCCAGGCCTTGCGGTTCGCCCTCGACGACCCAGGTCTTGCCGCCGTCCCAGCAATAGAGGTCGAGGGTACCGTGGCAATCGAACATGACATGGCTGCCGGGCGCGATCTCTCCGTCGTCGTGGCCATTGGCCAACACCAAGGCCGCGTCGTTGCCGCGGGGGTGGCCCCAAACCATGCCGCCGGGGTCGCGCAGGAAACCGCCGAGCTCGCTGACCTGCTTGCCGTAGAGACGATCGAGGTCACGCCAGCTCGCGCCGCGTTGCCAAGCGGCGACGGTACGGCGAATCGCTTCCTCGTTGAGCCGGGTCGAGCGGGCGAGCAGGTCGAGCTCCGCCGCGGTCTTGACGCTGCGGGCATACATCAGGGCATCGTAGGCATCGCCAATCGTAACGCCGTCGAGATCCAGGCGATGGCCGTACCCCATGTCATCGAACCCGATCCGAACTCCGTCGAGACCAAGCTCGGTGACGGCGTCCTTGATGGCGCTACGCATGTCGAAGCGGTAATGCGCACGCGCCTTTTCGATCCAGTCGACGCCGGCGCCGTCGGCGGTGATGAAACGATCGATGTCGTTTTGCGCCGGCGGCCGGTCGAGCGGCATCATGACGGCGCGGAAGGGGCGGACATCGCGAATCCAGCCTGGTTGATGCAGCAGGGTCGAAAGGTAGTAGTCGGCGATCACCAGGATCGGATGTTCGGGCGCGTGCCGTGACAGGACGACGGCATAGGGACGCGGTTCGTCGGATTTATGGGCGACGCCGTTGAAGCCGCTGAGATAGAAAACGTCGAGCGGCTGGGTGGCGATAATCCCGTCGAGGCCGCGCGCCGCCATGGCGTGCAGCAGGCGATCGAGGTTGCAGAAGCGCTGGGGCAGATCTCCGCCGCGAAAAGCCGACGCTGTCTTGTCGTCGCTGGTCGTCGTCATGGGTCTCTCCTCATCTCGTGGCTCGTTTGCGGCCGGCCGCGCGCGACCAGCCCCATGGCATTGCACAACAGGCGCGCCGCCGCCAGGGCACCGATGTCGTCGATGTCCCGTTCGGGCATGAACTCGACGATGGCAAAGGCGGCGATGCGGGCCTTTTCGGCCACGCCCTGCAGCAGCTCGACGGTCTGCCAGTAGCCGAGGCCGCCGGGGGCGCGGCCGATGACGCCGGGGATGACGCTGGGGTCGAGGCCGTCGCAGTCGATCGAGACGATGACCTCGGCGCCGGCCGGAATGAAGTCGAGCGCCGCGCCGATGCCCTCGCGGTGGACCGCCTGGGCGGAATGGAAATGGACGCCCCAGGCCAGGGCGTCCGCCCGGTCGCCGGGGCGGGCCGAACCCAGGCCGCGCTGGCCGACCTGGACGATGCGCGAAATCTGCGGCATCTCCGAGGCGCGCCGCATGGTCGAGGAAAGGCCCCAACGCTCGCCGCCGACCTCGTCGCGCCAGTCGATGTGGGCATCGATCTGCAGCAGCGTGAAGTCGCCACGACCGGCGAAGGCCTGAAACAACGGAATGGGAATGGAATCGTCGCCGCCGATGACGAGCGGTACCGCGCCCTTGTCGAGGATGCGGCCGACGCTGTCGCGGATTCGCACACGGTTGCCTTCGGCATCGGCTTCGTCGTAAGGCAGGTCGCCGCAGTCGACCGCGTCGACGCGGCCGTCGGGAAAGAGTGGGCCGCCGAGATCGAAGTCGAAATGCGCGCGGCTACCGGCATAGGGCGCTATGGCATCGCGAAGGGCCCGCGGTGCCGCCGCGCAGTAGGCGCCGACGGCCGGGTAGGGCGTGGCGCAGGGCACGCCGAGAATCGCGATGCCGGCGTCCAGCGCCTGCAGATCCGGGCAAGCCGGCAGGCCGAGAAACGTCTCGACTGCCCCCGATCCGAACATTTCGGCGATGCTGCGACGCTGGTCCATATCTGGTCTCCCGACAATTCCATTAGCTGGCCCGACACCCGGTCGGCTCAGGCCCAATTTAGCGACAGCCTCGGCTCAATGACAGAGCGCGGCGGTCAACCCGACGGCCAGAGCGAATGGTTAGATCGGTACATACCGATCTAGCGCAAATAGATACGGTCGATGAAGACCTCGCACAGCTTGCTACCCTCGGCGGGGCTGAAGTTGTCGGGCTCCAGGCACCAATTCAACCACAGGCCGTCGATGATGGCCACGAGGCCGAGGGCGGCCTGCGCAGGTGGCATGGCGACGTCGCCTTCCTCGGCTGCCTGTTCCAACATTCCCGCAAGCAACGCCTTCATGGCGCCGTGGGTACGCCGATGCTCGGCCTGCACCGGCGGCGAATCTTCGACCAGGCCCCAGAAGGTGGCCCAGGCACGCAGGGCGCGGCGGTTCATGCCGCGCGGCGCGAAGGTTTCGTGCACGAAGAGCGAGAGGCGCTCCCGTGCCGTGCCGTTGCTGGCCCGTAGCTTTGCCTCGATCGCGACGCGGAAATCGTCCGCCAGTTTGCCGTAGGCGGCGGCCATGAGGTGATCGACGCCTTCGAAATGGTGATTTATGAGACCGATCGAGACCCCGGCCTTGGCGCTGATGCGGCGGATCGAGGCGCCGGCCGCACCCTCGTCCATGAGGACCTCCAAAGTCGCCGAGATCAGCCGGCGCCGGCTCTCCTGCGGTGACAAGCGCCGGCGGCGCTGCGGCTCAGGCATGATGGTTACAGCGGGCCGGCGCGGTGTGTCGCGGGACCAGCGCGAAGATCGCGCGCGCGACCCCTGCGGGCC
>JAJFGM010000045.1 GCA_021776145.1 Kiloniellaceae bacterium
CTGTCCGATGCCTCGCCGATCCATCCCTATCGCGTCGCCTGGGAGATCAACGAGTTTCTTTCCGACGACACCATCTACATCGGCGACGGTGGCGATGTCGTGACCATCTCGGCCCAGGCAGTCGCGCCGCGCGGCCCGGGAAACTGGATGGATCCCGGCGCCCTCGGTTCGCTCGGAGTCGGGACCGGTTTCGCCATGGCCGCCAAGCTGGTGCACCCGAACAAAGAGGTGATGTGCTACTACGGCGACGGCTCCTTCGGCATGACCGGGTTCGACATGGAGACGGCCAATCGCTTTGGCGCACCCTACCTGGCGGTCATCGGCAACAACTCGGCGATGAACCAGATACGCTACGGCCAGATTTCCAAATATGGCGAGCAGCGCGGCAATGTCGGCAACAAACTGGGCGACGTGCCCTTTTCCAAGTTTGCCGAGATGCTGGGCGGCTATGGCGAAGAAGTGCACGAAGCCGGCGACATCGCGGCGGCGCTGCAGCGTGGCCGCGAAGCGGTGCAGCGCGACGGCAAGTCCGCCATCATCAACATCTGGGTCGATCCCAGGGAATACGCGCCTGGCACCAAGGCGCAGACGATGTACAAGTAGCGTTGGGTACAAGTTGTGCCGGGTACAAGTAGCGCCGGGTAGAAGTGGCACCGGCCGCATTCGGTCGGACACTAAGCAATCAAGCAACAGGGCAATGCCGCAGCGGAGACCAGGATAAAATGAGCAAGGCTTTAGAAGGCGTCCGCATCCTCGATATGACCCACGTCCAATCGGGTCCGACCTGCACCCAACTCCTCGCATGGTTCGGTGCCGATGTGATCAAGGTCGAACGCCCCGGAGTTGGCGATGCCACGCGTGGACAGCTACGCGACATTCCCGATGTCGACAGCCTTTATTTCACCATGCTGAACCACAACAAACGTAGCGTCACGCTGAATACCAAGTCCGACAAGGGCAAGGAGATCTTCAGCAAACTCATCGAGTCCTGTGACGTCATGGTCGAAAATTTCGCCCCGGGCGCCCTCGACCGCATGGGATTTACCTGGGAGCGTATCCAGGAGCTCAATCCGCGCATGATCTATGCCTCGGTCAAGGGCTTCGGCGCCGGCCCCTTCGAAGACTGCAAAGTTTATGAAAACGTTGCCCAATGCACGGGCGGTTCGGCTTCGACGACCGGCTTCGACGACGGACCGCCGCTGGTGACCGGCGCTCAGATCGGCGATTCGGGAACCGGATTGAACCTGGCGCTTGGAATCGTCACCGCCCTGTTCCATCGCGAGCGTAGCGGTCGCGGCCAGCGGGTCAGCTGCGCCATGCAGGACGGCGTGCTCAACCTCTGTCGGGTCAAGCTGCGCGATCAGCAACGCCTGGCGCACGGACCGCTCAAGGAGTACCCGCAGTACCCCAATGGCGAATTCAATGACGCCACGCCGCGCGCCAACAATGCCTCGGGCGGCGGTCAGCCTGGCTGGGTCGTCAAGTGCAGGGGCTGGGAGACCGATCCCAACGCTTATATCTACGTTATCACCCAGGCGGCAATCTGGCCGAAACTGGCCCAGGCGATCGGGCGTGAAGACTGGATCGATGACCCGGAATGGGCGACGCCGGAAGCGCGCCTGCCGAAACTCGAGGCGGTCTTCGCGGAGATCGAGAAATGGACCATGACCAAGACCAAGTTCGAGGTCATGGACATCCTCAATCCCTTGAATGTCCCCTGCGGACCGATCCTGTCGATGAAGGAAATCGCCGAGGAGCCGTCCCTGCGCGACACCGGTACCGTCGTCGAGGTCGATCATCCGACGCGTGGCAAGTATCTGACAGTGGGAAATCCCATCAAGCTCTCGGATTCGCCGTCCGATGTTCTTCGCTCGCCGCTGCTCGGCGAACACACCGACGATATTCTCAAGGGTGTCTTGGGTATGAGTGACGCCGAGGTCGCGGCGGCCAAGGAAGAGGGCGCAGTCTAAGCGCCGTCTGGGGTTTTAGCAGGGGCCAAGTCTGGCTTGGAGGGTGAAGATGCGCATTATCGTCAATGGACAACAGGCTTTCGGCAAGGGGGTACTCGAGGCGTTGCTCGAGCGCGGCGACGATGTCGTCGCTGTGTTTTGCGCACCGGACAAAGAAGGTCGCCCGGTCGATCCGATCAAGACCGCGGCTTTGGAAAAAGGCGTGCCGCTCTACCAGCCTGCCTCCTACAAGGATCCCGAGACCCTGGCGCAGCTTCGCGAACTCAAGGCCGACCTCTGTCTCATGGCCTACGTGACGATCTTCATTCCCGAAGAGGCACGCGAAATTCCAACCTATGGCTCGGTCTGTTTCCATCCCTCGCTGCTGCCTTTGCATCGCGGACCCAGTTCAATCAACTGGCCGATCATCTGGGGTTCGACCAAGACCGGCCTGACCATCTTCTATCCCAACGATGGGCTCGACGAAGGTGAAATCCTGCTGCAGAAGGAGGTCGATATCGGCCCCGACGACACCCTGGGGTCGATCTACTTCGACAAGATTTTTCCCCTCGGTGTGTCGGCGATGCTCGAAGCAGCCGATCTCATGAAATCGGGGCAAGCGCCGCGCATCGTTCAGGACGAGTCAAAGGCCACTTACGAAAGCTGGTGCAAGGCAAGTGATGCCGAGATCGACTGGTCGAAATCGGTGGAGGATGTCTACAACCTGATCCGCGGCACCAATCCGCAACCCGGCGCCTGGACGACCCACAAGGGCGCGACCGTGAAGGTTTTCGATTCCGCCAAGGTCGAGGGTGTGGAGGGGCAACCGGGTGAAGTGACCGCCATCGGCGACGTGGGCGTTACCGTCGCGGCGCGCGGCGGGGCCATTCTGGTCAAGCGCGTGCGCCCGGAAGGCGCCGGCAAGATTGCCGCCGGCGAGTACGCCTGCGACAGCGGTTTGGCGGTGGGGGATATCCTCGGCGCGGGTTGAACGAAGAAACGGGGCGCCGGCGCTGCTGCCGGAAGACTCAGGACGGGAGATTAATTCGAGATGGCGAAGAGCGACATAGAGATAGCGCGCGAAGCGTCGATGGAGACCATCGGCAGCATTGGCGAGAAGTTGGGTATCCCGAGTGACGCGCTTTTGCACTATGGGCCGCACAAGGCGAAGGTATCGTTTGATTTCATCAACTCGCTGAGCGAGCGTGCTGACGGCAAGCTGATCCTTGTGACGGCGATCACGCCGACGCCTGCGGGCGAGGGCAAGACGACGACGACGGTTGGACTTGGCGACGGTCTGAACCGGATTGGCAAGAAGGCGACGATCTGCCTGCGCGAGCCGTCGTTGGGTCCGTGTTTCGGGATGAAGGGGGGTGCGGCCGGCGGCGGTTATGCGCAGGTGGTTCCGATGGAAGACATCAACCTGCAC
>JAJFGM010000441.1 GCA_021776145.1 Kiloniellaceae bacterium
CGCGCCATCAGGCCGGCCCAGGTGCGGATGTCCTTTTGCGTATAGCCGACGATTGTCGGCTTGCCGGTCGTGCCGCTGGAGGCGTGCAGGCGTGCCACCTTGTCGCGCGGCACCGCCAACATGCCGAAGGGATAGTTTTGCCTGAGGTCGTCCTTTACCGTGAAGGGAAAGCGCGCCAGATCGGAAAGATCCTTGAGGTCGTCGGGGTGCACGCCGACGGCATCGAAGGCTTGCCGGTAGTGGGCGACGTTCTCGTAGGCATGCCGCAGGGACCAGCCCAGGCGGCTGAGTTGCAGGGCCGCGATTTCGTCAAGGCTGGCGCATTCGATCTCGTCATGGCGCTGCCGCGCCGCGGCTCCACTGTTCATCTCTCGCCTCCCTTATGGCGCGCTCGCTGCCTCCGCTCTTTCTTTTTGCGCATCGGCCATTTGCGGCGCGGTCATCGCGTGGCCGCGCGCCACCGCTTCGAGGTTGAGATCGAGAAATCGCGGCGGCACGCCGGCGCGCACGGCCTCGATCAGCGTTTCGTAGGCGACGATGCCGCCAAGGCCGACCAACGCCCCGAGGGCGACGATGTTGGCGACGCGCTTGTTGCCGAGCCGCGCGGCGGTCTCGCCGAAGGGCAGTGAACGCAGGTCGCGCAGCGGGCACTTTGGCGCCGTCGGCACCAGCCTGCGGTCGACCAGCACGACGCTGCCCGCGTCGAGCAGCTCGCGCGAAAGGTCGACGCCGCTCTGGTCCAGCGCCACCAGATAGTCGAGCCGGGTCACCAGGGGATAGTCGGCCACGCGGTCGCCGAATATCAGGTCGGAACGACTGAAGCCGCCACGCGACGTCGGTTCGTAGCTTTGCGAAAAGGCAACCAGCAGGCCTGCGCGGTTGAGCGTCGCGGCGAGAATCTTGGCCGAGAGCTGCAGGCCCTGACCGCCGGAGCCGCCGAAGCGCAGTTGGCGCGATGTTTCAGGCCCACTCATGGCTTGAATCCACTCATGGTTGCTTCCTCGCCTCAGCCTTGGCCCGCACGGCGGCGGCGTGGCGGCGATAGGTCGCGCCGTATTCCGGCCGCTCATTGCGCGCCAACACACCTGACCGCAAGGCGGTCGGGCGGAAGGGTTCGTCGACCACCCGGCCATAGGTCTCGGGCCGCATGCCGGCTTTCTGGCTGAGGATCATCTCCGGGCTTTCGCCGAGGTCGTTCTTGCGTCCGAAGATTTCCGTGCAGTCCGAGATCACCTCGACGAAGCCGAAACCAGGGTAGTCGATGGCCTCTTTCAGCAGGTTCTTCAGTGACGGTGTCTGCAGCGTCACCTCGCGGCCGACCAGGCCGGCGCCGGCCGCCGCCGCCAGGGCGCAGGCGTCGAACACCGGCTCGATGCTGCCGTCCGGCGTCGTCGTCGTGTAGCGCGTGTTGCTGGTCGTCGGCGAGGCCTGGCCGCCGGTCATGCCGTAGACCTCGTTGTTGAGCATCATGCAGGTTATATCGAGGTTGCGTCGGCAGGCGTGGATCAGGTGGTTGCCGCCGATGGCCAGGCAGTCGCCGTCGCCGGTGATAACGATGACCTTGAGGTCGGGTCGGGCCAGGGCAAGGCCGGTGGCGAAGGCCAGCGGCCGGCCGTGGGTGACGTGATAGGTATTGGCGTCGATATAGGCCCCGGTGCGGCCGGAACAGCCGATGCCCGAAACGATGGCCAAGCCGTCCTTGTCGATGCCCAATTCGTGCACCGCCCACAACAGCGCGCGCAGGGCGATGCCGTGACCGCAGCCCGGGCAGAGGAAGTGCGGGAAGAGGTCGAGGCGCAGATAGTCGCGAATGTCGAAGGTCTCGACCGAGCGCTCTGTGGTGCCCCGATCCTCTCTCACGGCGTCCAGGGACTGGCTCATGACGGCTCCCCCTCTCCGGCGAGGATCTTGGTCAGGATCTCGTCCGGCGTGATGGCCTCGCCGTCGATGCGGTTGAGGCCGTCGACCTTTCCGGCGTCGCCGCAGAGGCGCTCGATCTCGAGCACCAGCTGGCCGGCGTTCATCTCCGGCACCAGAATTCTTCGGCTGGCCGCCGCCGCCGCCTTGAAGGCGATCTCGGGGAAGGGCCAAAGGGTGATCGGCCGGAACAGCCCGGCCTTGACGCCGCGGCGCCGCGCATCGCTGACGGCGGCGGCGGCGGCGCGCGCCGCGATACCGACGGCGACGACCAGGACCTCGGCATCGTCGCAGTCGATCCTTTCGAAAGACTCGATGGCGGCGGCGTGGTGATCAAGCTTGCCGAGCAGGCGGCCCATGACACGCACGACCGTCGTCGGATCCTGGGTCGGAAAGCCACCCTCGGCATGGGTCAACCCGGTGGTGTGACAGCGCAGACCGTCGCCGGGACGCGGCATCGGCGGCACCATGTCGTCGGTCCGCGCATAGGGCTGAAACCCGGCTTCGGTGGCATCCGCCCACTTGCGTTCGACCTGCTCGACACTGCCCGGCGTGGCAAGTTCGACACTTTCGACCAGATGGCCGATGACCTCGTCGAAGAGCACGATCACCGGCACCCGCAGGCGCTCCGACAGGGCAAAGGCGCGGATCGTCTCGTCGTGCACCTCGCGCACCGACGCCGGCGCCAGGACGATGATCGGGTGGTCGCCGTGCGTGCCCCAACGCGCCTGCATGATGTCGCCCTGGGACGGGCGCGTCGGCATACCAGTGCTCGGGCCGCCGCGCATGACGTTAACGACGACGCAAGGGATCTCGGCGCCGATGCCGTACCCGATATTTTCCTGCTTCAGCGAGAAGCCCGGACCCGATGTCGCGGTCATCGCCTTGACGCCGCCCAGCGAGGCGCCGAGCACGGCGCCCATGGAGGCGATCTCGTCTTCCATCTGGATGAAGGTGCCGCCGACCCGGGGCAGTTCGTCGGCCATGCGTTCGGCAACTTCCGACGAGGGCGTGATCGGGTAACCGGCGAAGAAGCGGCAGCCCGCCGCCACGGCGCCGAGGGCACAGGCATGGTTGCCTTGCAGGTTCCGCAGTGTCGTTTGCGCCGTCATGTCAGACTCCCATCGGGGCGGTAGCCCCCGCGATTACCGAATCCGGTGTGCCAGTCGGTGCCCGCTGCATTTCGATGGCGAAGTCGGGACAAAGCCATTCGCAAATCCGACAGCCGGTGCAGGCGTCCGGCTTTGCCAGTTCGACGATCAGTTTGGCGTTCAGGGTCAGGCAGCGCTCGGGGCACATCTTGACGCAGATGTCGCAGCCCTTGCACCAGGCCTCGGTGATCGCCGGCTTCAATTCATCGAGAAGCGCGAGCGGCGCCAAGGCGTCGCGGAGCGGCGGCAAGGCGTCGCGGAGCGGCGGCGGTGTGTCGCCGGCATCCTCGACCCAGCCGCGGCCCTTGTGGAAAGCCTCGACATTCAGATCGATGGTCTTTGGCGGGACCAACTCGGCGATCGCCGCCAGCCAATCCTCTCGCGGGAAGTCGAGCGCCGTCGATAGCGCCCCCAGCAGCACCGTATTGGAGGCCTTGGCGTTGCCCAGCCGCGCCGCGATGCCGTCGGCATCTAGGGCATAGCCGCACGCCACCTTGGCAAGCACCTCGGCCGGCGTTTCCGTGGCGTAGCGCGACAGCGCGCCGCGCTGGCGGTTGCGGCAGGCAAAGGGCGGGACGATCTGCTGGGTGTCGGCGATGAAGGTGCCGCTCTCGGGGTTCAGGTAGCTGAGCCAGCGCAGGCCCTCGGCCCA
>JAJFGM010000442.1 GCA_021776145.1 Kiloniellaceae bacterium
GCTGCGGGTGGCAATCCCCTACGGTACCCTTTCCGCGCCGCAACTGCGCAAGCTTGCCTTGATTGCGCGGCGTTACGACCGCGGCTACGGCCATTTCACGACGCGCCAGAACATCCAGTTCAATTGGCCGAAGCTTGAAGACGTCCCCGATATTCTTGACGAGCTTGCCGAAGTCGAGATGCATGCGATTCAGACCAGTGGCAACTGCATACGCAACGTCACCACCGACCCCTTCGCGGGCGCCACGGCGGATGAAATCGAGGATCCGCGCATTTACTGTGAGATCATCCGGCAATGGTCCACCCTGCACCCGGAATTTTCCTTTCTGCCGCGCAAGTTCAAGATCGCCGTGACCGGTGCGCGACGCGACCGCGCCGCTATCCGCCTGCACGACATAGGCCTGCAAATCAGGCGAAATCCCGGGGGCGAAATCGGCTTCGAGGTCATCGTCGGCGGCGGCCAGGGCCGCACCCCGGTGATCGGCAAGACGATCCGCGAGTTCCTTCCGAAACAACACCTATTGAGCTATCTGGAAGCGATCCTGCGTGTCTATAACCAATTTGGCCGGCGCGACAACCTCTACAAAGCGCGCATCAAAATCCTGCTCAACGCTATCGGAATCGAAGACTTCACCCGTCAGGTCGAGGATGAATGGGCGCACATAAAAAACGGCGCGCTGGCGCTTTCGCGGGCAAGCATGGAGCGCATCGAAGAGCAGTTTACCGGGCCTCCATTTCTCGCCCAGGTCGCGGTGCCGCAGAACTTCACGTCCCAAAGGTCAAAGAATCCGGCTTTCGATCTGTGGCTGCGAAACAACGTCAAAGCACACAAGGCGCCAGGCTACGGCATCGTCGTAATCTCTCTGAAACCGACTGGCGAGGCGCCCGGTGATGCCGATGCCGCGCAGATGGATCTCGTCGCCGATCTCGCGGAACGTTTCAGTTTCTCGGAGATTCGGGTGACGCACGAACAGAACCTGGTTCTGCCGCACGTTCGCCTGTCCGACTGCCATGCCGTGTGGCTTGCGCTGTCCCAATGCGGCCTGGCAAGCGCCAACATCGGTTTGCTCTCGGATATTATCGCCTGCCCCGGGCTGGACTACTGCAACCTCGCCAATGCCCGCGCGATCCCCGTGGCACAGCGCATCACCGAGCGTTACGAGGATCTCAAGCGGCAAAGCAACATCGGCCCGTTGAAGATCAAGATATCAGGCTGCATCAATGCCTGCGGCCATCATCACGTCGGCGATATCGGTATCCTCGGCGTCGATAAAAAGGGCGAAGAATTCTATCAGATCACCCTCGGTGGCAACGCCGGCGAGGACACGGCAATCGGCCAGATCGTCGGTCCGGCCTTTTCATACGACAGCGTTGTCGATGCCGTCGAGAGTATCATCGAGACCTACCTTCAGACCCGCCATAAAGGTGAGATTTTTGCCGATACCTTCACACGGATTGGTCTGCAACCCTTCAAGGAGGTCCTCTATGCCCCTCGTTAAGGACGGCCGTTTGACCATCGACCCGTGGATTTCGCTGGGTGACGAAGCCCCCCCGGCGAACCACCAGGACGATATCATCGTCAGCCTGGAACGTTGGCGTCGCGATGCCCTGTTGCTACGGCGACACGGCGGTGGCCTCGGGCTTCGGCTGCGCAGCGATCAATTGCCCAGCGAGATCGCCGCCGACCTCGAAGTTTTTGCGCTGATTGCTCTGGAGTTTCCGAAATTCGGCGACGGTCGTGCCTTCAGCACGGCTCGGCTACTACGCGAACGCTACGGCTTCGCCGGCGAAATCCGGGCCATCGGCGACGTCCTGCGGGATCAGTTCCTGTTCATGCACCGCTGCGGTTTCGATTCCTTCGAAGTCGAAAGCCATGCCGCAGCCGAAGCGTGGTGCCAATCGGTCTCGGAAATCACGGTTTTCTATCAACCCGGCGGCCTTGGAAATGCCCTGCCGTTGGCCGAGCGCAAGACTCCAGCAGTCGCCGCCAATTTAGCCAACTGACGCGCGGGTAACACTGAAATGTCGAGCCTAATTGATGGCGGAGCGCGGGGTCGTCGGCGCCTTTACCAGGACCGACGCGCCGAGACACGGGCAGGGTTCCTTTCCACGCGTTACGCGCTGCTTGAGGCCGATGCACTGTTGCACGTGATGGCAACGGAAATCTTCCCCGGCCGCATCGCCGTGGTCTCCTCGTTTGGCACGGAATCGGCTGTTCTGCTGCACTTGGTGGCGCGGGTGGATCGAAACCTTCCGGTTCTTTTCCTTGATACCGGTCGCCATTTCGACGAAACCCAGGCCTATCTTGAAACTCTGCGCTGCCGCCTCGGACTGACGAACCTGCGCCGACTGGCCCCCGACGGAGACGACATCGCCGACGCCGACCCGGGTGGGGAACTAGCGGCCACAAACCCCGATTTCTGCTGTCATCTGCGCAAGACCCAGCCCTTGGCGCAGGCCCTTGGCCCCTACGACGCCTGGATCACCGGTCGCAAACGCTTTCAAGGTGGCGAACGGGGCAAGCTGGCGCTCGTCGAGGCCCTGGACGGGCGAATCAAACTCAATCCCCTGGCCACCTGGTCACAAAAGCAAATTGCCACTTATTTTCTCGAGCAGGGCTTGCCCCACCATCCCCTGGCGGCGCGGGGCTTCACATCGGTCGGCTGTGCACCCTGCACCGCACCGCCAGAGTCCGCCGAAGACCCTCGCAGCGGCCGCTGGGCCGCGCGGCAAAAGACCGAATGCGGCATTCATAAAGCCGCTTGGGCGACGCCCGGGGCAACGGCCTGGGCGTAGCGTCAGTTTCAGCCGGCTTCACGAGGGTATGAGAGAAATATTCTCGCATTTTATGCTGACAGGCTAGGCCGAGCAGCTTAGGGCGGATTCACCGGGTCAACGGCTCGCCGCTTGCGATTCCATTTGATCCCGATCCGCTCTAGGCCCGAACTTGGCACCTGGTCCAGGTCGGATCGCAGACGCCCACACCCCTGCGTGCCACCCCATCTTGGAATACCCCGGGCTTTCATGCCCCGCGGTGTGGCAGCAGCAATTTGTCTTAGTGCTGAAGTCTTCGCCGCCGGCAGACCGCGAGTTTGCCCTATTTCACCGCCGAATCGGGCACGCGCGAACATCGCAATTGCCCGCGGCGTAGAAATTCGGACGGAAATTTTGCGGCGATTACTAGCGTTAACATTACGACTATTTTGAGGCAAACGCAATATACATCTGCGCATACGATTCATTATGATGCGAATTTTGGCTCTATACTTATATCTTTTATGTAATAACATTGTTTTTGGAATTATATTTTTTCGCATTTATATTAAATGTATCATTGCTGACATCGTTAATAGTTAAATATTAATACATTTTTCACGAATTTGTCTCAAATCCGAATCTATTTTTGTTGATTTTCTGCATTTAACATTCTATAAATCTTTTCCAACGGGATGCACTTGGTGGCGCTGCTCACAGCGACCCCAGGCAAAGGGTCGGGAAAGACCGATCGAAACAAGACAAGCACCCCGAGACGCGATCAACAGCAAGAACGGAAATCGGATGACCCAATATATCGCCGATAAGTTCAATGCTCTGCATCTGGCTCCTCAGCGTCCGCTGCACGCAGACAATGGCAAGACGCTAGCCGGCCGTTCCGGTCTCGGCTACCTGCTGACTCCCGTTGTCGGCGCGCTGGCCCTCGTGGTGCTCTTGAGCGGCTCGAAAACGCCGCACACCGCCAATGCCACGGTGCATGTCAGCGCCGATACCGGATTGGCCGTCACATACAAAGTCGGCAAGGTCGACTGGCCGGCGCCGCGAGATGATGTCGCCGCCGACTTCGACGTGGATTACGAAATCATACTGGGGCCGGCGGCGGACTCCGCGGGTGACCCACTGCAGACCGCGACCGCTTACAGCGCCGAACTCGAATTGGCGCGGGCGAAATTGATGGAGGGTTTCGGTGCCGAGGTCGAAATGACCGATGAGCTGTTGTGCCTCGCCCAGAATATCTATTTCGAGGCCCGTAGCGAGCCCCTAGCCGGTAAGCTGGCCGTCGGGCACGTCGTGATGAATCGAGTTTCTTCGCGCAACTTCCCTGAATCAATTTGTGCCGTGGTTCAACAGGGCGGCGAACGCACCCGCTATCGTTGCCAGTTCTCTTGGTGGTGTGACGGCAAGAGCGACGACCCGCGAAATGCCTCTGCCTGGGACGAGAGTATCACGTTGGCCCACCTTGTCTTAATTGGCAGTTCGTCCGACCCGACCGCCGGTGCGCTCTGGTACCACGCCGACTACGTCAAGCCCAAGTGGCGCACGGCCTTCAAACGTGGCCCGAAAATCGGCCGCCACATCTTCTATTCGAAGAAGCCTGTTCGCAAAGGCACGCAGGTCGCCAGCAACGCCGTTCAGTAGATTTCAATCGCTCAGGCACTGGGTCACCGCGCCGCGGCGGCGAGACCGCAAGACGCTCAAACCCGGCACCGGCAAGAGCAGATCCGGGTCACAGGGAATCGCAAGCGGCGA
>JAJFGM010000443.1 GCA_021776145.1 Kiloniellaceae bacterium
CGGGCCGAGCGGTTGCGGGCCTCGATATAGGGCACGGTATGGCCGCCGCATTGGTCGCCGATCAGCAGTGAATCGCACTGGGTATGATTCCGCGCGCCCTCGGCCTTGCCCTGGACCCGAACCAGGCCGCGATAGGTCTGCTGGCCATGGCCGGCCGAGATGCCCTTGGAGATGATGGTCGACGATGTGTCGCGCCCGATATGGATCATCTTGGTGCCGGTATCGGCCTGCTGATAATTGTTGGTGATGGCGACCGAGTAGAACTCGCCGACCGAGCCGTCGCCCTCGAGCACGCAGGACGGATACTTCCAGGTGATGGCGGAGCCGGTCTCGACCTGGGTCCAGGCGATCTTGGCGTTGCGCCCGCGGCACAGGCCGCGCTTGGTGACGAAATTATAGATGCCGCCGACGCCGTTCTCGTCGCCCGGGTACCAGTTCTGCACCGTCGAGTACTTGATCTCGGCGTCGTCCAACGCAATCAACTCGACCACCGCCGCATGCAGTTGGTTCTCGTCGCGCATTGGCGCGGTGCAGCCTTCGAGATAGCTGACGTAGGAGCCCGCGTCGGCGATGATCAGGGTGCGCTCGAACTGGCCGGTGTTCTGAGCATTGATGCGGAAATAGGTCGACAGTTCCATCGGGCAGCGCACGCCCTTTGGTATGTAAACGAAGGAGCCGTCGGTAAAGACCGCCGAGTTCAGGCAGGAATGTTTGTTGTCGCCGGCCGGGACCACGGAACCCATGTATTTTTTCACCAGCTCCGGGTGTTTTTGCACCGCTTCGGAGATCGGGCAGAAGATGACCCCGACGTCCTCGAGATTTTTTTTGAACGTCGTGGCCACCGAGACGCTGTCGAAGACCGCGTCGACCGCAACGCCAGCCAGGAATTCCTGTTCTTTCAGGGGAATGCCGAGCTTCTCGTAGGTCTCGAGTAGCTTGGGGTCGACCTCGTCGAGGCTTTGTGGCCCGTCGGCCGGATTCTTTGGTGCCGAATAATAATAGGAATCCTGATAGTCGAGAGGCGGAAACTTGACCTTGGCCCAATTCGGCTCCGGCATCTCCAGCCAGCGCCGATAGGCCTTGAGGCGCCACTCCAGCAGCCATTCCGGCTCGTCCTTCTTGGCCGAGATGAAGCGCACGGTATCCTCGTTCAGGCCTTTTGGTGCCGTCTCGGACTCGATGTCCGTGACGAAGCCGTACTTGTACTTGTCGGCCGCGAGGGTCCGTGTGGTTTCGATGGTCTCTACAGTGGCGGCCATGGGCGGGTTCCGTTGCTTTTCGTTACTTAATTCAGGTCCGGCGGATTTGGCTATCGGGCTCCGCCTAATGAGCCTTGTTGCGTTCAGGGGCGATCAGCGGTTCGGTGATGCCGAAATTCAGTATCGGCAGCGACATTTCGGCCAGGGTGACACTCTCGAGCGCCTCGCGGATGGCACTATTGACCCGGTTCCAATTGCCGCGCATGGGACATAGCGCTTCGACGTCGCAGGATTCCTCCGTGCCGTCGACACACGCGGTCAAGGCAATGGGGCCCTCCAAGGCCTGAATGATCTGCGAGACCGATATCTCGGCCGCATCGCGGCTCAGCGTGTAGCCGCCAGTGGCGCCGCGGTGTGACGCCACGAGACCGGATTTCGCCAAGGCATTGAGAATCTTGGCGACGGTTGGCAAGGGAACGCCTGTATCCTGGGCGATTTTCGACGCCTTGCGGACATCGCCGTTCTTGGCGGCCATTTGCGTCATGACAACAACGGCATAATCGGTCAAGCGGTTGAGTCGAAACATAATCGGTCCATTCCATACTAATATGGTATGGATTAAATATAGGACTTTCTGGAGGAATCAAGTGATTTTTGTTACGGCTGTCGACCTATGGCCGACTGTGCGCGACTGCGACCTGGTTAATCGGTCGCGGAGCCCCCGGCTTCAGGTAAAGGCCTTGAAGGCGATTATGGTAAAGGTGTCTTGAATGCCGCCGAGAGTCTGGATGTGCTCGTTGACGAAATGGCCGATATCCTGGTCCGAGGAAAGGTAGCATTTGACCAAAAGATCGTATTGGCCCGACGTCGAGTGCACTTCCGAGACCTGCTCCACCGATTGCACCAGGGCGTCGGCCACTTGGTAGGCCTTGCCGAGTTGGCATTTAATCATGATGAAGATGGTCTGCATGGGCTCTTCGCTGCGCGCTCCCGTCCTTGTGACACGTCATGATAGCTAATTCCCGGGCACAGCCAAACTCAGATCGACGTTGGCAGTGGAGGGGGCGACCCGCGTAAACCCGCGGTCGCCCCCCCAAGGTGTGGAATTCTCGTTCAGGCGACCGGACGCATCATGAAGGCCGGTGTGTGGTCACCGAAGGACTCGGTTGGATTGTAGGGATCGTTGGAAGGCTGGCGCTCGCCGCGGGAGTTGCCGTTCGGACCCTTGCCGGTTCTTGCAACATTGCGCGGCGCCCGCTTCGGGGCATCGGTTGCGGTTTTCTCGATCACCGCCACGCTACTGGCAAGCACCGGCTCCTGCGGAGGCTCAACAGCCTTTGCCGCTGCGCGTTTGGCGCGCTCGGGCCTGCTGCCGCTTCTTTCGCCGGGGCGGCGGCTGCTGCTGCCACGTCGCCGCGGTTTGGCGGCAAGGGCATCTTCGTCCCGCCAACCGACGACGTTCGGCAGGCTGGCTTCGGGAATCGTCTTGCCGGTCATCTCGTTCACCGCGGCCAGCGATTTGACTTCCTCGGGCAGGGCCAGGGTAAAGGCCTTGCCGGAGCGCCCGGCGCGTCCGGTACGACCAATGCGATGGATGTAGTCTTCCGCATTGATCGGGACATCGAAATTGAAGACGTGCGAGACCTTTGGGATATCGAGGCCGCGCGCGGCGACGTCGGAGCAGCACAGGATCCGCACTTCGCCTTTCTTGAAGCTGTCGAGTGTCTCCATTCGAACCGGCTGAGCCATATCGCCGTGAAGGGCGGCGACATCAAAGCCATGCGTCTTGAGGGACTTGTAAAGGATATCGACATCGCGCTTGCGATTGCAGAACACCAGTGCCGAGGCCACGTCTTCGGCGCGGATCAGGTCGCGCAAGGCGGCGCGTTTTTCTTTCTGATCGCCACTGACTTTCAACAGGCCCTGCGTCACGGTCTCGGCAGCGGAAGCTGGCGGATCGACGGCAACCTGTTTGGGATTGTCGAGAAATGCGTCTGCCAGGCGTTTGATTTCCGGCGGCATCGTGGCCGAGAAGAACAGCGTCTGGCGGTTCTTGGGTAGAAGATTGACGATGCGTTCGACATCGGGCATGAAGCCCATGTCCAGCATACGATCGGCTTCGTCAATCACCAGGATCTTGACATCGGCAAGGAGAATCTTGCCGCGTTCGAACAGGTCGAGCAAACGACCCGGTGTGGCGATCAACACGTCGACGCCGCGGTCGAGCTTCTTGC
>JAJFGM010000444.1 GCA_021776145.1 Kiloniellaceae bacterium
TCAAGCACCTCGGTCACCAGCGGCAGGTGCGAGCCCGACAGCACCGACAGGCCGATGACGTGCACGCCTTCTTCCAAGGCACCGTTGACGATCTGTGCCGGGGTCAGGCGGATGCCCTCGTAGACCACCTCGAAGCCGGCATCGCGGGCCCGCACGGCGATCTGTTCGGCGCCGTTGGAATGGCCGTCGAGACCGGGCTTGCCAACCAGCATCTTGAGGCGCCGGCCCAAGCGGTCGGAAACTTCGGCGACGCGCGCCTGCACGCGTGTCAGAGCCTCGGCGCCGCCAACGGCGGCGACGGCGCGGCCGACCCCGGTGGGGGCGCGGTACTCGCCGAAAACATCGCGCAAGGCGCTGGCCCATTCGCCGGTCGTGACGCCGGCGTGCGCCGCGGCAATGGAGGGCTGCATGATGTTGGCGCCGCTTTCGGCGGCTTGGCGCAGATCGGCAATCGCCTTGTCGACCGCGGCCGCGTCACGGCCGGCGCGCCAGGCCGCCAGGACCGCGAGCTGCCCGGCCTCGGCCGCCGGGTCGGCGACCATGAAGCCGCCGTCACCGCCGGAGGTCAACGGCGAGGGTTCGCTGGTTTCATAGGCGTTGACGCCGACGACAATCTGTTCGCCGGCCTCGAGGGCGGCGAAACGCCGCGCCGCGCTCTCGACCAGGCGCTCCTTCATATAGGCATTCTCGACGCCGCTGATGGCACCGCCCATCTCGTCGATGCGCGCCAGCTCGGCGCGCGCCTCGGCCTTCAGCGCCTCGACCTTGGCTTCGATCTCCTTGGAACCGGTGAAGATGTCGCCATACTCCAGAAGGTCGGTCTCGAAGGCGACGATCTGCTGCAACCGCAGCGACCACTGCTGATCCCAGGGGCGCGGCAGGCCGAGGGCTTCGTTCCAGGCCGGCAGCTGCACGGCGCGGGCCCTGGCATTCTTCGACAGGGTCACCGCCAGCATCTCCAGAAGGATGCGGTAAACGTTGTTTTCCGGCTGCTGTTCGGTGAGGCCCAACGAATTGACCTGGACGCCGTAACGGAAGCGCCGCAGCTTGGCGTCCTCGACGCCGTAGCGCTCGCGACAGATCTCGTCCCACAGTTCGGTGAAGGCGCGCATCTTGCACAACTCGGTGACGAAGCGCAGGCCGGCGTTGACGAAAAACGAAATGCGCCCGACCACGGTCGGGAAATCGGCCTCCGGCACCTGCCCCGATGCCTTGACGCTGTCAAGCAGCGCCACCGCCGTCGCCAGCGCGAAGGCCAGCTCTTGCACCGGTGTCGCCCCCGCCTCTTGCAGGTGGTAGGAGCAGACGTTGGTCGGGTTCCACTTCGGAATTTCGCGATAGGTGAAGGCGATAACGTCGGTCATCAACCGCATCGAGGCCTGCGGCGGAAAAATGTAGGTGCCGCGCGACAGGTACTCCTTGATGATGTCGTTCTGCACCGTGCCCGACAGGCTGGCGCGGTCGGCGCCCTGGCTTTCAGCGGCCGCGACATAAAGCGCCAGCAGCCAGGGCGCGGTCGCGTTGATGGTCATCGAGGTGTTCATGCGCTCGAGTGGGATGTCCTTGAACAGCGCCTTCATGTCGCCGAGATGGCCGATCGGCACGCCGACCTTGCCGACCTCGCCGCGCGCCAGGGCATGATCGGCATCGTAGCCGGTCTGCGTCGGCAAATCGAAAGCAACAGACAAACCGGTCTGCCCATGTTCCAGGTTGCGACGATAAAGCGCGTTGGAAGCGGCCGCCGTCGAATGCCCGGCATAGGTCCGGAACAACCAAGGCCGGTCGCGGCCGGCGGAATCCGTGGCTTTTCGCGCGCCTGCCTTGTCGGTCATTCCAGTCGCCTTTCATTCCGTTTATTTCGCCGCAACGCGAAATACGTAACTATCTTACAAAATCAACAGTAACAGCGCACAAAAAGTGTCGTATTGTGCATTGCAATAAAACCGACGAACGTCTAAGAGTCAAGCCATCCGGGCCGCCGTGGCAGCGCCCGTCAGGCAGAATAGACACGACCGGCAGCGCAAGAATAGCGCGGGGATATTAGGCGAGGGTTTACGCATCGGTGCCATAAACTCATCGACAACCAATTCGCGCTCACAAGCGGGTCCTCGGCGGACATCGGCTGGCCGCGTTGCAGACGGCGGCGGCAGCAAGCGGGACACCTCGGCGGGGCGTTGAAACAGTTTTCGCAGGGCAATATCAGGATTCAGGCCAGCTAGTGGCTCGCTTTTCAGGAGAGCAAACCATGACAGACGCGGCAGTCGTCTCGGACCCCCATCCCGGACAGGTGAAGAAGGATCTCTACGAAATCGGCGAGATCCCGCCGCTCGGCCACGTGCCCAAGCAGATGTATGCCTGGTGCATCCGTCGCGAACGCCACGGCGAACCGGACGAGGCCATGCAGGTCGAGGTCGTCGACGTGCCCGTGCTCGACAGCCACGAGGTGCTGATCATGGTGATGGCCGCCGGTGTCAACTACAACGGAGTCTGGGCCTCCCTCGGCATTCCCATCTCGGTCTTCGATGTGCACAAGGCCGACTACCACATCGCCGGCTCGGATGCCGCCGGCATTGTCTGGGCCGTAGGCTCCAAGGTGAAACGCTGGAAAGTCGGCGACGAAGTCGTCGTGCACTGCAACCAGGATGACGGCGACGACGAGGAGTGCAACGGCGGCGATCCCATGAACTCGCCTTCGCAACGCATCTGGGGTTACGAGACGCCGGACGGCTCATTTGCTCAGTTCTGCAACGTGCAGTCGCAGCAGGTCATGCCGCGGCCGCGCCACCTGACTTGGGAAGAGAGCGGCTGCTACATCCTCACGCTGGCCACCGCCTACCGTATGCTCTTCGGCCACCGTCCACACATCTTGCGTCCAGGCCACAACGTCCTGGTCTGGGGCGCCTCGGGCGGGCTCGGCACCATGGCGATCCAGCTCATCGCCACCGCCGGCGCCAACGCCATCGGCGTCATTTCCGATGAGGACAAGCGCGACATCGTCTTATCGCTGGGTGCCAAGGGCGTCATCAACCGCAAAGAGTTCGACTGTTGGGGCCAGTTGCCCGACGTTGCCGACACCGCCGGCTACGGCGACTACATGAAGCGCTGCCGCGCCTTCGGCAAGGCGATCTGGGAATTCACCGGCAAGGGCAACGACGTCGACTTTGTTTTCGAGCATCCCGGCGAGCAGACCTTTCCGGTCTCCTGCTTCGTCGTCAAGCGCGGCGGCATGGAGGTCTTCTGCGCCGGCACCACCGGCTACAACCTGACCATGGACGCGCGCTTCGTTTGGATGCGCCAGAAACGCATTCAAGGCAGTCACTTCGCCAACCTGAAGCAGGCCGCGCAGGCCAACAGTCTGATGGTCGACCGCCGACTTGATCCCTGCATGTCCGAGGTCTTCTCTTGGCTCGATATTCCGCGCGCCCACGTCAAGATGCGCAAGAACCAGCACAAGCCGGGCAATATGGCGGTGCTGGTACAGGCCAAGCGCCCCGGCATGCGCACCCTGGAAGACGCGATCGAAGGTTAGGTCCCATCGACACTCAGGCTGCACTCGAATCAGGGCAGAGCGACCTGCTGCTGCCCGATCTCTTACCGACCTGCCGCGAGGCCCTGGTCGCCGCGGAGGCCTTCCAGGCCGCGGCCCGCCAGGCAGTGAGCGATCTGATCGCGCCGGGCGGCCGCGTCGATGCCGCCCTGCTCGAGCGGGAACAGTTCGCGGCGCACGGCTTTGCCTGGTTGGCGACCTACGTGACGGCGCTGGCGCAGATGCTGCATTGGGCCGAGCGGCTGCGGGAAAACGGCCGCCTGCGCGAACTTGAAGCACTGATGTTGCAGGCCGCTTACGGCGAATACCTGCAGCAAATGTCCGGCGGTATCGCCCTCAGCCAGGTTGAGATCCTGCGCCCGCGCGATCTTGGCCTCGAGGCCTCGGACATCGCCAAGCTCGACACCCCGGCGGTCGCCGCCTTGACGGCCGCCGGCAACGGCAGCGCGTTACGCCAGCGCATCGCCGAATTGATCGGCGCCGACGGCGATTTCGGTGAGAGCGGCTTCGACGACGACACCTTGGAAATGGTCCGCGACCAGTTTCACAAGATCGCCGAGGATCACATCGAAGACGCCCACCAATGGCATCTGAAGGACGAGCTGATTCCGCTCGCCGTAGTCCAGCAGCTCTCCGAGCTCGGCGTTTTTGGCCTTACCGTGCCGGAGGAATTCGGCGGCCTGGCCATGGGCAAGACCGCGATGTGCGTCGTCACC
>JAJFGM010000445.1 GCA_021776145.1 Kiloniellaceae bacterium
CGAGCCGACGGTGCGCGACGGCCGGCTCTACGCCCGCGGCGCCTCGGACGACAAGGGGCCGTCGTCGATCGCGGTCGAAACCCTGGCGGCCTTTCTTGCCGTCGAAGGCCAGTTGCCGGTGAACGTCAAACTGCTGCTCGAAGGCGAGGAGGAAGTCGGCAGCGCCACCCTTGGCGCGATCTTCGAGGCGCATCGCGACCTGCTCACGGCGGACGCGGTCCTGTCGGCGGATGGCGGGCGCTGGCGCGCCGACCTGCCCAGCTTTGCCGTCGGCTCGCGCGGCATCGCCACCCTGGAAGTGGGCGTAACCACGGCGGCCAAGGATTTGCACTCCGGTCGATACGGTGGGGCCGTGCCGAACGCCCTGCACGTGGCGGCGCGGCTGATCGCCAGCCTGCACGACGGCGACGGCGCGCCCGCCGTGCCGGGCTTCCTCGACGGTGTCGAGGAGCCCGACGAAGGCGTGCGCCAAGCGCTGGCCGCGATCCCCTTTGACGAAGCGGCCTTCTACGCCGATATCGGCAGCGCCCCCGCCGGCGAAGCCGGGCGTGGCACGCTGGAGCGCCTGTGGTATCGGCCGACCCTTGACGCCAATGGCCTGTGGGGCGGCTACACCGGACCCGGCAGCAAGACCGTCATCCCCAACCGGGCGCACTTCAAGCTGTCGATGCGGCTGGTGCCCGGGCAGGACCCACAGGCGATTGTCAAGGCGGTCACACGCCATCTCGAAGCGCACTGTCCCGCCGGCGCAAGCTTGGAGATCGGCGATGGTCACAATGCCGCCGCCTACCTGCTGGCCAGCGACCATCCCTTGTTGACCGCCGCCGAAGCGGCGCTGGAGGCGACGACGGGGCGCCGTCCGCTGAGGGTACGCAACGGCGCGACCCTTCCGCTTTCGACCATTGTGCGCGAGCGGCTGGGCATCGACACGGTGATGTTTTCCTTTTCGACCTCCGACGAGGATTTCCACGCACCCAACGAATTCATCCGCCTGTCCGCCTTCGACGACGGTTTCGCCGCCTGGGTGGCGCTGCTGCGTGGGCTCGGGCGCCAGGACGCCTCCGACTATGCTGCCTTTCGCTGAGCAAGCCGGGTGAGGGGCAACAACGCCACACTGGAAAAGATCGAACCGCCAATGATTCGGATCAGCCCGAACTAAGGAAGTTAGTTGGCTGTTTTTTTAGTTATGAAGCAATCATTTCTCAAATCCACCGTCTTTTGGATTGCTTGGCGCTGTGGATTTGGCGGAATCTCGATCATATATTGTTAAGCTTGCGCTGAATATAGGCTGAAAAATAGCCGGCATATTTCCTCTGCAATTCGCGTTCGCGCCAATCCAAACCTGTAACCCGGCCGCGACATGAATCTGCCCCACAAATACAATTCATCATCAGGTTAGGTTCATTGTCGGTCATGGCGTAGTCCAAGGTCAGTTCTTCTCCAGATTCGATGTTACGCATGGCAACAAAGGTGATATCGCCCCACACGCCGACATTAGGTGCGCAGGAATGATTCAGATGCATCATCCCTGCTTCACGTTCGGACATTTCTACGGGTCCAATGAACAAGTCGTCCGCAATTTGAATTTCAGTCGGCCCGAGCAAAATATCCACCGCGTCGCGTTCGGCCGTCGTCATTACGTGGCCGCCTTTGACGACTACGATTTCGTGCTTACCAACAGCTTCGCGGGCAAACAGTCCGGTGCCGGAAATCCCACTCGTTCGCTTCTCGACTTTCGGTGAGTAGAAGTTAAGACATCGCATGTCCCGATCGAACTCCCGTCCAGGAAATACAGTAGGCCATTTCTACGATAATTTGATATTTCGCGGAGGACCTCTTCAGGACAAAAATACGGACGTCGTGGTGCCACTGCAATACGTCCGGATCATCTTCAACAGTCCCCATGTCCCTCTATATGAAAAGCGGGCGAAATCACACTTGATCGGGTGGGTGATTTATACCTTCCAAAACAGGAACGTTCTCGATATCGAAGGAAAAAAGGGGACACAATACTTAATTGCCTCCCGGCTCGCGCCCGCCTATTATGACCGCCATGGCCCGGCTCGCCCGCATCGTCGTCCCCGGACTGCCGCATCACGTTACGCAACGCGGCAGCCGGCGCCAGCACGTGTTTTTCAGCGATGCCGACTACCGCTTCTATCTGAACCTGCTGGCCGACTTCACGCGCGAAGCCGGGACCGAGGTCTGGGCCTACTGTCTCATGCCCAACCACGTGCATCTCATCCTGGTGCCCTCGACCCCCGAAGGCCTGCACCGTTCGGTGCAGGAAGTACACCGTCGTTACACACGCCACGTCAATCGGCAAAAGGGGTGGAAGGGTTACCTCTGGCAGGGGCGCTTCGCCTCCTGTCCGATGGACGAAACGCATCTCTTGGCCGCGGCGCGCTATGTCGAGTTGAACCCGGTGCGGGCCGGGTTGGTGAAACGCGCCCGTGCGTGGCGTTGGTCGAGTGCCGTGGCGCATCTGACGGGCAAGGACGACGGCATCGTCAGCCCGCAGCCCCTGCTGGACCGGCGGCCGGACTGGAAGGCATTCCTGAAGAAGGGCCTGGACGAAACCATGGCCGAGGCACTGCGTCGCGGCGAACGCACCGGCCGCCCGCTGGGCAGCGTGGACTTTATCGAAGATCTGGAGCGGCGAACGGGACGCACATTGAAGAAGCAAAAACCAGGGCGGAAGAGAGCCGGGGCCGAATGATATAAGTATTGTGTCCCCTTTTATATGTCCCCTTTTATAGAAGGAGTGGCTGGGGGACCTGGATTTGAACCAGGGCTGCTCGGGTCAGAGCCGAGAGTTCTACCGCTAAACTATCCCCCAGCAGGGCCGGTTGCGGCCGCGAGTGCGGCGGTCTCCGGCGGCGCTGGTCGCGCGTGCGCCCTTATGTAGTCCGAGCGACCCCCCGATTTCAACCGCTTTTGCTGTGCCGCGGCGCGCCGTCGTCATCGTCACGACGGCGTGAAGTCTCGGCTATGGCCAGTCGCTTGGCGAAGGGATTAGACTGGCGGAGGCATACGACGCTGGCCGGACGTCCGATGTTTCGGGCGGCGGCGAATAAGCTCCGCCATAAGGGGTCCGGCTGTGCCGGGGGAATTTGAACTGTTTGAGGGCTGGAGACTTGGCGGTTTATGCCGAAGGCCATGGCGAGGATAGGGCGCACGGAAGAACGTCGCGGGGCGCGGGGGTGGCCGACGAGGTCTATGCCGCGCTCGATCTCGGCACCAATAACTGCCGCCTGTTGATTGCCCATGCCAACGCCGAGGCGGCAACTGGTTTTCGCGTCGTCGACGCCTTTTCGCGCATTGTCCGCCTGGGCGAGGGCCTGGCCAGCAGCGGCCGGCTTTCCGACGCGGCCATGCGGCGCACTTTGTCGGCGCTGCGGATATGCGCCGGCAAAATGCGCCGGCGCGGCGTCACCCGGGCCCGTGCCGTCGCCACCGCGGCCTGCCGCGACGCCGTAAACTGCGAAGAATTCGTCGCTCGCGTCGAATCCGAAACCGGCATCTGTCTCGATGCGATCAGCGGCCGCGAGGAGGCGCACCTGGCGATCCACGGCTGCGCCCCGCTAATCGACCCATGCCGCGCCGACGCCCTGGTCTTCGACATCGGCGGCGGCAGCACCGAGGTTTCCTGGCTCGGGATCGACCCCGGCGACGGGGCGCTGCACCTCAAGGACTGGCGCTCGATCCCCTATGGTGTCGTTTCTCTGGCCGAACGCTACGGCGGCCGCGAGGTAACGCGCGAGACCTTTGCCCGCATGACCGACGAGGTAAGCCGTGCCTTGGCGCCCTTCGAGGCGGACAACGGCCTTAACGCGCGGGCGCGCAATGGCGATCTGCAAATGCTGGGAACCTCGGGCACGGTGACG
Source organism: Kiloniellaceae bacterium (assembly GCA_021776145.1). Classification (GTDB taxonomy): domain Bacteria; phylum Pseudomonadota; class Alphaproteobacteria; order Kiloniellales; family Kiloniellaceae; genus JAJFGM01. Next base: position 3,888 of record JAJFGM010000445.1, read on the forward strand.
ACCCTGGCTGGCGTGCACAAAAGACTGGCGCGTTACGACCGCGACGTCATCGACGGTGTTTTCCTCGACATGCCGACCGTGCACGCCACCATCGACCGGGTTGCCGACATGGGCTATGACGAACGCGCGGCGCATGGTTGTATCGGCCGCGACCGCGCCGATCTGGTTATTGCCGGCTGCGCGGTATTGCTGGCGCTCTGCAGAATTTGGCCGGTCGCCGGCCTGCGCGTCGCCGATAGGGGCTTGCGTGAAGGCATCCTCTACAATTTGATGCAGCCGGCGGGCACGGTCACCGGTCGTGACCTCGAGGCCCGGGCGCCCTGAGGGGCCGAAACCAAGGCGGACGAAAGCAGGCGAAGATGACGAGATTGCTGTGGCTGGTTGGCCGGGTTGCCGCGACCCAGAGCTGGCAAGCGTGAGCTGGCGAGCGTGAGTCGGAAGCGCGGCGCTTCGGGAAGCGGGGCGAGCACGACTGGTCGCAGCACGACTGGTCGCAGCACGACTGGGCGGGGCACGACTGTGCGGGGCACGACTGGGCGGGGCAGCCAGCCGTCCGGACGCGAGATGACGGTGCGCGTCAAGACGGCCAAGCGGCGCTCGAGTTCCTCGGCCCGCTGGCTGGAGCGACAGCTCAACGACCCCTACGTCGCCGAGGCCGCCAAACTCGGCTACCGCTCGCGCGCCGCCTTCAAGCTGGCGCAGCTCGACGACAAGTTCCAGTTCCTCAACCCCGGCGCGCGGATCGTCGATCTCGGCGCGGCGCCCGGCGGCTGGCTGCAGGTTGCCGCCAAACGCTGCGGGCCCAAGGCGCAGATCGTCGGCATCGATTTGCAAGAGGTCGATCCGGTGCCGGGCACGCTCTGCCTTCTCGGCGACTTCCTGGCCGAAGATGCTCCGGCGCGGCTCAAGGCGGCGCTAAACGGTGCGGCCGACGTCGTGTTGTCCGATATGGCGGCGCCCTCGACGGGGCATTCCAAGACCGACCATCTGCGGGTCATGGGCCTGGTCGAAGTGGCGCTGGAGTTTGCCGAAGAGGTATTGGCACCGGGCGGCAGTTTTGCCGTCAAGGTGCTGCAGGGCGGCACCGAGGCGGGACTGCTGAATCGATTGAAACGCGTCTTTGCCAAGGTGCGCCACGTCAAGCCGGCGGCCAGCCGTGCCGATTCGTCGGAAATGTATCTCCTGGCGACCGGTTTTCGTGGCGGCAAGCCCTCTGCGGGCGATTCCGAATAGAAAAGTGAATCAAGGCGTTGAGGCGGTCCTTTGGTTTTGCCGTGAACCCGCCTTGGGGCGCTTGGCGGCGCCCGCGTATTCCGCTTTTTTTTGCTGGGCCCATGTGTATGATGCGGCGCCACTCCCACCTACCAGCTAGGGGATCGGCATGGACATACGCTTGGCTCTGACATTCGACGACGTCCTTCTCGAGCCGGCGGACTCTGCCGTCCTACCGAACCAGGCCGAAACTTCCACCCGCTTGACGCGATCCATCGCCCTCGGCATTCCGCTGATCTCCTCGGCAATGGACACCGTGACCGAAAGCCGTCTGGCCATCGCCATGGCCCAGGCCGGCGGCATCGGCGTCGTGCACAAGAACCTCGAGGTCGCGGAACAAGCCGACGAGGTGCGCAAGGTCAAGAAGTTCGAAAGCGGCATGGTGGTCAATCCGGTGACCATTCATCCCGACGAGCCGCTGAGCAACGCCTTGGCGCTGATGGAAGGCTACCGCATTTCCGGCATCCCCGTGGTCGAGCACAAGAACAAGCGCCTGGCAGGCATTCTCACCAACCGCGATGTACGTTTCGCCGAGGACCCCAAGCAGCCGGTGTCGGAGTTGATGACCCGTGAGAACCTGATCACGGTCAGGGAGGGTGTCTCGCGCGACGAGGCGCGCCGCCTGCTGCACCATCACCGCATCGAAAAGCTGATTGTCGTCGACGCCGACTATCGCTGCATCGGGCTGATCACCGTCAAGGACATGGAAAAGGCCCAGGCTTATCCCAATGCCTGCAAGGACGATCAGGGCCGACTGCGCGTCGCCGCGGCAACCGGCGTTGGCGAAGCCGGCCTGCAGCGTGCCGAAGCGCTGCTCGAGGCCGGCGCCGACGTCATCGTCGTCGACACGGCGCACGGCCATTCGCGCGGCGTGGTCGAAGCCATCGGCAGTGTCAAGCGCCTGTCCAATGCCGTCCAGGTGCTGGCTGGCAATGTCGCCACGGGCGACGGTGCGCGCGCCCTCATCGATGCCGGCGCCGACGCCGTCAAGGTCGGCATCGGGCCGGGTTCGATCTGCACCACGCGCATGGTCGCCGGCGTCGGCGTGCCGCAATTGACGGCGGTCCTCGACGTTGTCGCGGCCTGCCGCGATGCCGACATCCCGGTCATCGCCGATGGCGGCATCAAGTTCTCGGGCGATCTGGCCAAGGCGCTGGCGGCGGGCGCCGACTGCGCCATGATCGGATCGCTTTTGGCCGGAACCGACGAAAGCCCCGGCGAGGTCTTCCTCTATCAGGGCCGCTCCTACAAGTCGTACCGCGGCATGGGCTCGCTGGGCGCCATGGCGCGCGGTTCGGCCGACCGCTACTTTCAGCAGGACGTCGCCAGCAGTCTGAAACTCGTGCCCGAAGGGGTCGAGGGTCGCGTGCCCTACAAGGGACCGGTCGGCGCCGTCATCCACCAGTTGGTCGGCGGCTTGCGCGCCGCCTTGGGCTACACCGGCAACCGCACGATCAAGGATCTGCAGGCCAACGCCAAGTTCCTGCGCATCACCAACTCCGGACTGCGTGAAAGCCACGTGCATGACGTGACCGTCACCCGCGAGGCGCCGAACTACCGGGACCAGGCCTAGGTTTCGAGCCGCTAGTGGCCCTGCACAGAGATTATGACTGTTTCACCGCGAAGATTTTGTCCGCCGGCAAGGCGCGGGTTGTGCCGTGGTGCCAACCACCACAAGCAACCCGCAACGCGGCGGGCGGACAAAAGATCGCGGCCTTTGGTGGGGCCAATCGTCCCTCTGGGGGCGTTGCGCTACTTGCCCGATGTCCCGCATCGCGCTGCGCAGCGCGCCTACCCAGAGGGCCGATTGGCCTCCATGAAACTGTCATAATCTCTGTGCAGGGCCACTAGATGACTCCCGGCGCCCGCATCGCCGCGACCATCGAGCTTCTCGCCGAGATCGAAGACGAACCGCGCCCGGCCGACCAGGTCGCCGCCGCCTACACCCGCAATCGCCGCTACATCGGCTCGAAAGACCGTCGCGCCCTGAGCGAGATGACCTTTGCCGTGCTGCGCCGGCGCGCCCGCCTGGATTGGTGGCTGGGCGAAGCGGGGGCGGAAGCGATCGACGCGCGCCGTCGTGTCGTTGCCTATCTGCTCCTTGAACAGGGTCTGGACGGGGCCGGTGTCGCGGCACTCTTCGATGGCGGCACCTACAGGCCCGCGGCCTTGACGTCGGCCGAAGAAATTCTCGTTGCGGCATTTGCCGGTCAGAGCCTGGAGACCGCGGCACAGCCGCCGCAGGTGCGCGGCGAGGTGCCGGAGTGGTTGTTGCCGCGTCTGCGGGCCAGCCTGGGTGAAACCTGCGCGGCCGAACTGCGGGCCCTGACGCAGCCGGCGCCGGTCGACCTGCGCGTCAATCGCCTGAAGGGCAGCCGCGAGGACGCCCGCGCGGCCTTGGCGGAAGGCGGAATCCTCGCAGCCGAGACGCCGCTGTCGCCGCTCGGCCTGCGGTTGAGCGGGCGCCCGGCGCTGCAGGCGGCGCCGGCCTTTCGCGACGGCCTGGTCGAACCGCAGGACGAAGCCTCGCAGCTCGCCGCGCTGCTGACCGGTGCGCGACCGGGCATGGCGGTGCTTGACCTCTGCGCCGGGGCCGGCGGCAAGACCCTGGCCCTGGCGGCGGAGATGGCGGGGCAGGGGCGGCTGCTCGCCATGGACCGCGACGCCGCCCGCCTCGAGCGCGCCAGGCCACGCCTCGCCCGGGCCGGCTGCGCCGGCGTCGAATTGCGCCCCGGAACGCCCGCCGACCTGGCCGCCGACCTGGCCGCGGCGCCCCCTTTCGCGGCGGGGTTTGACCGCGTGCTGGTCGATGCGCCCTGTAGCGGCAGTGGCGCCTGGCGCCGTCATCCCGACGCGCGCTGGCGCCTTGGCGCGTCGGACCTCGAGGGCTATCTGACGGCACAGCGCGAGATCCTCGAACAAGCCGCCGGACTCGT
>JAJFGM010000446.1 GCA_021776145.1 Kiloniellaceae bacterium
ATCCTGATCAGCCATGCCATGCAGGAGGTGGCCGCCATTGCGGACCGGGTAACGATCCTGCGGACCGGAGAAAACCAGATTACCCTGAAAGGCGGCGATCTGACAGCCGACAACCTATCGCATTATATCCTGAGCGGTGAAATAAGCCGGATCCACTGACAAGCGCCAAAACAAACCGAAGGAGGCGGACATCTGGCAAACGCTTGCCTTCGACCTGGGTGGTAGTAGCCTCAAGCTTGCCATCGTTACCGCAAATGGCGCTTTCCAGGGACAAGTACGCATACCGCTCCGCATCCGGAACGACGGCGACCATCGTTATGAAGTCGATCCGATGGACTGGTGGCTTGCGTTTCAGAAAGGTTGCGCTGAACTGGCCGACAGGGGCCATGACTTTGCCAATATCATGGCGGTGGCAGGCTGCGGGTTCACCCGAACTCAGGTTTTTTTGGACGAGGCCGGGAATGTCATCCGTCCTGCGATCACGTTTCAGGATTCCAGGGCCGCGGATACCCTGAAAAACCTGCGAAACGATGTATTCGCATCCGATTGCGGCGACATAGGCAAGCTGGGACCGTTCGATCCGCTGGCGCGACTGCTTTGGCTCAGGACTCAGGAACCTGGACATTGGGCCAGACTGCGTAGAATCATCGAGCCGAAGGATTTCTTGAATATGATGCTGACCGGCATCGCCGCATCCGACACAATCTCGCAGGCCGCCATGACCCGCGACCGAAACGGAGACAGCGGGGACATTCTTGGCATTCTCGGGATCGACTCGGCCATTCTGCCGGAAGCAAATACTCCCTTTGCGGAGTTGGGTCATGTGCGGACGGGTCTGCCATACCCCCTGTTCGAGCTCGCCGGGAGACCCGTCTATTGCGGGTCCCTCGACACATGGAGCTGCGTTTTGGGGTCGGGGGGGCTGGCACCGGGGTTGGGATACAGCATTTCGGGAACCAGCGATGTGTCGGGTGTTATCTGCGCCACGGAGCGCGCCGCCGATGGGCTGCTGAGCGTCGAATGGGGACCTGGCCTGTGGCAACTGGGTGGGCCGAGCCAGGGTGCAGCCACCCGACTGCAATGGGCGATGGACCGGTTCAGTCCTGGCGCGACGACGGAGACTGCCTTGGCCGCAGCCTTCGCGTCCGATGCACCTGCGCCTCTTTTCCTGCCCTATCTCGATGGCGAACGGACGCCCTGGTGGGATCCAGAACTGCAGGGGGCCTTCCTGGGATTGAGCACCTCCCACACCGCCGGCGACTTCCTCCGCGGTGTAGCGGAAGGCATCAACTACCTTTCGCGGGAGATCTTCGCGCGCGCCGAGGAGGCGTCTGGAACCCCGGTCAAACATGTCTGTTTTTCGGGCGGGCTGGCCAGCAGTCCTTTGCTCTGCCAGCTCAAAGCTGATGTATTGGACAGGAGTGTCCTGGTTCCGAAGAATCCCGAGACCGGTCTCGTAGGGGCGGCAAGGATACCCCAGCGGCCGGAAATTCTCGATCAAGTGGCAGGCCGCGAAGACAGTGTCCTCTACAAACCCGATCCGAGCAAACGCCGCTATCACGATGAACGTTTTTCTATTTTCCGGATGGCTTCCGAAGCACTCGTACCGGTTTCACACCAGCTGCACCGGCTGGGAGAGGCTTGAGCGACGTCCCGAATAGCCAGACTCGAATGCGAGCTGCTCGACAGGCGGAAGTTTCAAACCAAGGCCGCGACCCGCATGGCCGTCTTCCCGAGTGGCGGGGTCACGAGTGGCGGGGTCAGAGTGGCGGGGTCACCGAGTGGCGGGGTCAGGTCTTGCCTTTTGCCTTAACAATATCCAAGCACTATCAAGCCTGTCGAATTGCTCACGTGCGGGCCAAGGCATGTTTGGTCAAAATGCCTCCGAGAAAAATGCGAAAAGGCAAAAGGCAAGACCTGATAATCATCTAGCCGCCCCCTCGAGAGGGCGACTTGGTTTTACAGTTGGTGTGTGAAAACCAACCAAGAGCCAATCGAGGAGGCGATGATGAAACTCTACTGCGGTATCGATCTACATTCCACGAACAGTTACGTGGTCGTCCTGGAGGGCGATCAGGCGCTGTTTCAGAAGCGATTGCCCAATGACCTCGCGGCGATTGTTCGGGCGCTGGCGCCGTTTGCCGATCGGCTTTCCGGTGTGGTCGTGGAGTCGACCTACAACTGGTATTGGCTGGTCGACGGTCTGATGGCGGCGGGCCATCGGGTGCACCTGGCCAACCCGGCGGCGATCCAGCAATACGAAGGCCTGAAATACGGCGACGACCGGTCGGATGCGACCTGGCTGGCGCGCCTGCTGCAGCTTGGCGTGTTGCCGGAGGGCTACATCTATCCGCGGGCGGAGCGAGGCCTGCGCGATCTGCTGCGCCGACGCGGCCAGCTGGTGCGCCAGCAGACGCGGGTCCTGCTGTCGATCCAGACCGAGGTGATGCGCAACACGGGTCGGCGACTTGCCGGTCACCGCATCAAGCGGCTGACGACGGCGGAGGTGGCCGAACTGGTCGGCGCGGGCGACGTGGCGCTGTCGCTGCGCAGCTGCCTTGCGGTGTTGGGCGTGTTGGCCCAAGAGATTGCCCGCCTTGAGCGCGAGATTTTGGTTCGCGCGCGGCTGCGGCCCGAGTTCGGCTGTCTGTTGACGGTGCCCGGCATCGGCGACATCCTGGCGCTGACGATTGCCTTAGAGACCGGCGAGATCGGGCGCTTTGCCGGGCCCGGCAACTTCGCGTCCTACTGCCGCTGCGTCGAGAGCAAGCGCCTGACCAATGGCAAGAAGAAGGGCAAGGGCAACCACCGCTGCGGCAACGCCCACCTTGCCTGGGCCTTTGTCGAGGCGGCCCACTTCGCGATCCGCTACGAGCCGCGCGCCAAGCGATTTTATGAACGCAAGCGCGCCAAGACCAATAGCGCCGTGGCGCGCAAGGCCATCGCCCACAAGCTGGCGCGGGCCTGCTACCACATGATGCGCGATCAG
>JAJFGM010000447.1 GCA_021776145.1 Kiloniellaceae bacterium
CTTTTCGATCGTCCGTCAACGCGGCGAAGCGCCCTTGATCTTCAACATCGCCGGCACTGGCGCCAGCTACAATTCCGGATTGATGCAGGTCATGGAGCGGGCCTTCTACCAGGCCGGATTCCACGTCATCTCGCTGACGTCGCCGACGCATCCCAATTTCGTCACCACGGCGTCCCAAACGCAGGTGCCCGGCTTGTTCGCCGACGACGCCCGCGACCTATACCGCGTCATGCAGCGCGCTTATGCCAAGGTCGCTTCAAGTATCAGCGTTTCAGACTTCTATTTGACCGGCTACAGCCTGGGTGGCGCACAGGCGGCCTTCGTCACCAAGCTGGACGAGGACGTAGGAGCCTTCCGGTTCAAGCGAACATTGATGATCAACCCACCCGTCAATCTCTACAATTCGGTCAGGATTTTCGACAAACTGATCAGCGCCATTCCGGGGGGCGCGGAAAACTTCGATGCCTTTCTCGACTCCATGCTGCAGCAGTTTGCCGCAATCTACCGCGAGGAGGATTTTCTCCAGCTTTCCAACGATTTTCTGTACGACATCTTCAAGAAGGACCAACCCGACGAAGCCGACCTGCAAGCCGTCATCGCCGTGGCGTTCCGTTTTTTCGCGGCCAACTTGCTGTTCACGTCCGACGTTCTCACCCATTCCGGTGTCGTCGTGCGGCGCGACCTGAAACTTTCTTCGACCGACTCGCTGACAACCTATTTCAAGGTCACTACACGGCTCGAATTCGCTGACTACATCGAGCATCTGTTCTATCCCTACTTCAAGGCAAGGCGGCCGGGATTGACGCTGCAGGAACTGATCGCGGAAAACAGCCTGACGGCGATCGAGGACTACCTGCGAAAGAGCGAAAAGATCGGCGTCATGACCAACGAGGACGACTTCATATTGGCGCCGGGCGAATTCGATTTCCTCACCTCGGTGTTCAGCCAGCGCAGCAAGGTCTACCTGATCGGCGGACATTTAGGAAACCTGCCGCATCGCCATAACATCTCTGCCATGATCGCCTTCTTCAAAGAAGGCTGGGGTGAGAAATGAGGCGCGGTTTCCTCGCCGTTCTGCTCGTCGCTGCCGGCATGCAGATCAGCGCCTGCGCGACCGACCCCACCCCGACGCAGACCGATCCTGGCCCGAAAACAACGGTCTTTGAACTGGCCGATGTAACCAACTCGGATACCGTATACGCAATCGACGTGCCGGACCCCCTGGAACACGTCAACCGCGGCATCTACAAGTTCAATGCTCTGTTCGACCGGGTCATCTTCCTTCCCGCGATCGAACTCTACGACTTGCTGCTCCCGACCTTCATCCAGGAAAGAGTGACGGATTTCTTTTCCAACCTCACGGAACTCAACAGTTTTGCCAACGCCATCCTGCAGGGAAAAATTGAACGGGCGAGCCGCGCCGCGGTGCGTTTCGCGGTCAATTCGAGCGTCGGCCTGGCGGGCTTCTTCGATCCAATGACGGCTTTGGGAACCAGCCAGCAGCGCGAGGACCTCGGCCAAACGCTCGGCGTCTGGGGCGCCGGAGAAGGCCCCTACCTGGTCTTGCCGCTGCTCGGGCCATCCAACCTGCGCGATACCGCCGGTCGGCTCGGCGACCTCCTGGCCTACAGGATTGTCGACCCCTTTGGGCTGTCAGGCTTCGAGAGCGATTACCCGGCGATCAGCGTGTTGCGGATCGTTGATCAGCGGCTGAACGTCCCTTTCCGCTACAACGAGACGGGTTCGCCCTTCGAGTATGAGTTGGTGCGCCTGTTTTATACCGAAAAGCGGCGCCTCGATATCGCGAAGTAGACGCCGGCGCGGTCGATGCCGACGCCCCGCATTCGCGCTTCGTGATCCCGACCGTCCGGACGCTTCGGAGGCGCATTGAGCGCCGGCCTCAGGACTCGTTCGGCGGGCCCTTGAGTTCGACGGTGTTACCTTCAGGATCCCGGATGTAGATCGACGGCCCCTCGCCTTCGGCGCCGTAGCGCTGTTCGGTCGGACCGGCCTCGACGCCGAAGACCTTGAGGTGGGCGCGGATCGCGGTTTCATCGAAAGGCTCGACGCGCAGGCAGAAGTGATCGAGGTTGCGGCCCTCGGCGCCCGGGGCCGCGCCGCCTTGCCGGCCGATCTCGCCGGCGGCGTCGACGAGATCGATAAGGCAGGCGCCGGCACGCAGTTGATAGAGGCCGAGGCCGTCAAGCCGGCGCTCGACGGCACAGCCCAAGACGTTGCCATAAAAGGCGATCATGCTTTCCGCGTCCTTGACCCGCAGGACGACATGATCGAGACCAGCGATGCGGATCATACCCCGCCTCCCCTTCAACCGAACTTGTTGGAGCGCGGGAAGCCGTTCGGTGGCAGGCGTCCCGCCTTGGCCCGCTTGCCGATCCAGGCCGTGAGTTTGGTCTCTGTACGAACGCGGCCGGACCCGGCGGCCCAGGTCAGGCCCTCGGCGGCGCTGAAGACCTTGGCATCGGATAGTCCGCCGTCCTTGTACTTCTGCAGCATGACACCGCGGCCGCGCGTCATCTCCGGCAGTTCCTCCAGTGGAAAGACCAGCAGCTTGCGGTTCTCGCCGACCACCGCCACCATGTCGCCCTCGACCGGGCGGCAAACCGCCGCCTCGATCCCGGCGGCAACGTTGAGCACCTGCTTGCCGTTCTTGGTCTGCGCCACGACCTCGTCCTCCGGCACGATGAAACCACGGCCATCAGCCGAAGCGACCAGCAGCTTGCTGCCGGGCTCGCGCACAAAAATGGTGACAATGTCCTGGTCGTTGGGCAAATCGAACATCAGCCGCAAGGGCTCGCCGAAGCCGCGCCCGCCGGGCAGGCGGTCAACACCGAGGGTGTAGAAGCGCCCGTTGGTGGCGAAGACCAGGAGCTTGTCGGTGGTCTGCGCATGCAGGCCGAAGCGGGCCCGGTCGCCCTCCTTGTACTTGGCCGCGACCTGGGCCGGATCGGCGATGTTTTCCTGATGACCCTTGATGGCGCGAATCCAGCCCATCGCCGAACAGAGCACAGTCACCGGCTCGCGGTCGACCACCGCCTCGAGGGGCACGACGACGTCCTGCGGCGCCGCGCCGATCTCGGTGCGCCGGGTGCCCAGCGCGCCGCTGCCAAAGGCCTTGCGGGTCTCGCGGATCTGATCGGCGATCACCTTCCAACGCCGCTTTTCGTCCTTCAGCAGGCTCTTCAGGTCCTTTTGCTCGACCGCCAGCCCGGCATGTTCGCGGCGGATCTCAATTTCCTCGAGCTTGCGCAAGGCGCGCAGCCGCATGTTGAGGATGGCCTCGGCCTGGGTGTCGCTGAGCTTCCAGCGTTGCATCATCACGGTCTTGGGCTCGTCCTCCTCGCGGATGATGCGGATGACCTCGTCGAGGTTGAGATAGGCAACGAGATAGCCTTCGAGAATTTCCAGGCGATGCGCGATCTTTTCCAGGCGATAGGCCGTGCGCCGCCGCAGCACGACATGGCGGTGATCGAGGAAAGCCTGCAGGACCTCGCGCAGGTTCATCACGCGCGGCGTGTTGTCGGCATCGAGCACATTCATGTTAAGGCCGATGCGATTTTCCAGGTCGGTCTGACGGAACAGCGACTCCATCAGCACCTCGGCATCGACATTGCGGCTCTTGGGCTCAAGCACGAGCCGTACCTCGTCGGTGGATTCGTCGCGCACGTCGCCCAGCATGGCCAGTTTGCGCACCGCCAGCAGTTCGGCGATCTTCTCCACCAGGCGCGATTTCTGCACCTGGAAGGGCATTTCGGTGACCACCACCTGGAAACCGCCGCCCTTGACCTTCTCGACTTCCCAGCGCGCCCGCACGCGGAAAGAGCCGCGCCCCGTGCGGTAGGCTTCGACGATGCTCTCGCGGTCCTCGACAAGGATACCGCCGGTCGGAAAGTCGGGTCCGGGGACAAGTTCGGCCAGGGTCTCGATTCGCGCCGAGGGTGCCTTGATCAGATGCAGCAGGGCGTCGCAGAGCTCGCCGGCATTGTGCGGCGGGATCGAGGTAGCCATGCCGACGGCGATACCCTGCGACCCGTTGGCCAGGAGATTGGGGAAACTCGCCGGCAAGACCGCCGGCTCTTCCTCTTCACCGTCGTAGGTCGGGCGGAAATCGACCGTATCCTCGTCGATGCCGTCGAGCAGCGCCTTGGCGACCGCGGTAAGGCGGGCTTCGGTGTAGCGCATCGCGGCGGCATTGTCGCCGTCGATGTTGCCGAAGTTACCCTGACCGTCGATCAGCGGATAGCGCAGGGCGAACTCCTGCGCCAAACGCACCAGCGCGTCGTAGATCGACTGGTCGCCGTGCGGATGGAACTTGCCGATGACATCGCCGACGACGCGCGCCGATTTTTTGTAGCCGGAGTTGGGGTCGAGCTTCAACTGGCGCATAGCATAGAGCAGGCGGCGGTGCACCGGCTTCAGGCCGTCGCGCACGTCGGGCAGCGAGCGCGCCATGATGGTCGACAGGGCATAGGACAGGTAACGCTCGGAGAGCGCGTCCGACAGGCGCACGTCGCGGATCTGGCCGACTGTGGCCGGGAGGCTGGATTGGCTCATCGGGTCCTTAGGAATCCACGGGAGGTTTCACCAGATATAGTAGTCGATCAGCCCGCAAGAGCAAGACTTGGGGGCGTGTCGCGGCGGATCTTGTCGCGGCGGGCCGATTTCGCGGCGGGCAACGGGCTTCGCATTCCGTCTCCGATTTTGCCACCGCACGCGGTTTAGGCGATGATCGCCACGCGGGCAAGCACCGCGCGCACTGTTGGAGCCAAAGCCTTGCCAAGCCTTCCCTGCCGCGACAACCGAACCTTCGAGTTCGAATCCGCGACGACGGCGCTGCTGGTCATCGACATGCAACGCGATTTCCTCGAGTCGGCCGTTGAGCCCGACCCGGACAGGGCCCGCCTCGCCAGCGCCATGCCGCGGGTTGCCCAAGCCCTTGCCGCCGGGCGCGCCGCCGGCCTCGCCATCGTACATACGCGCGAGGGATATGCCGCCGACGGCGCTGACGTCAATGCCGTCAAGCGCGCCCTCGGTTATGTCGGGCGGCCGGGCCCGAACGGCCCTTTCCTGGTGCGCGACAGCAAGGGCCACGACTTCATGGAGGGATTCGCGCCGGAGCCCGGCGAGGAAGTCATCGACAAGGCCGGTTTCAGCGCCTTTTACGGCACCGACTTGGAGGCCCGTCTGCGCGGCAAGGGAGTTACGCACCTGGTGCTGACCGGCGTCACCGTCCAGTGCTGCGTGCATTCGACCCTGCGCGATGCCGTCGAACGCGGCTTCTTCTGCCTGACCCTGGAAGACGCCACCGCCGCCGTCGAACCCGGCCTGCGCGAAGCCGTCTTCAAGATCATCCAGGCCGAAGGCCACCTCTTCGGCTGGATCGGCACGACGACGGATTTCTGCGGCACCCTTGACGTTTAGGGGGCCGTCTTGGTTCGCCGACGATCGCGATGCGATTAGTGCCGGTGCCGAGCGGAACCGGTCGGCTGGATGTTCACGACCCAGCCGGTTCCTCGGCCAGCGGGAAGACGTCGACCAGGACCGCGCGCTGCCTCGCCTGTCCCGTCGCCCCCGCGCCGGGTGTGTAGAGCAGGCGAACCCATAGCGGTGCGTCGGTCTCCGCCTGAAGCTCCGCCGGATACAGAAGTACCGGATAGTCGCCCGGGAAGATCACCGCCTGGATGTCGGAGGGTTGGTTCAGTGTTTCGCCTTCGGGTCCAACACTGACTTCCAGCGCGATCCGCGAGCCCTCGGCGGCGCGGGTCTTGCCAAAGGCCGCGATCACGAACTCGCCACCCTCGGCGATGCGCTCCGCGAAATCGGCGCGCGGCACGGCGGCGCGCGCCGCCGCATCATAAAAGTCGCGATAGCCGGCCGTGGTTTGGCTCAGCGCACCGGCGGCCGGCAATGGGATCAGAAACGTCTCGAAATTCGGCAGGGCCGGACTGATCGGAAACCACGCCACGCCGGTCAACGCGATGCTATCCCGTTCGATGCGGTAGTCGACCAGGGCCTTTGCCGCCGCGGCGCGGCCATAGCTATCGACGAAAAGCAGCACCAGGGCGACGGCGCGCTCGGCCGGATCGTCGGCACGGGCCTGGGCTCCGAGAATCTGCACTTCGGCCACTTGGAAACCGTCCAACGGGAAGTCGTCGCGCGGCGCAACGATTGCGGAATTGTCGACCGGGACCAGCGTCTTTACAGCCTGCGGCGACGCCCCGGCGAGGCGTTGGGCGAGGCTGGCCGCAACCGCCTTGAACTCGTCGGGAAGCGCGGCCGAATCGGCTTCGACGAAGGCCGGAAAGACGAAATCCGTCGAGGTTGCAGCCTCTGTAGGCTGGGTCTTGCGGCTGGTTGCCGCCGGACAGGCGGCCAACGTCAGGACAAGCATAATAGAAAGCGGGGCGTAGAAAACGGTGCGGATGTGCTTGATCATGGTCTGGTGCGTGCCTTTTCGTCTCGGCGTACTACGACGGCTATCAGGATTTCTTGCGGCCAAAAAAGCGGGATCAGAAGTGGAAATTGATGGTAAGTGCCGATCCGGCTTTCTCGATTTCCAGCTCAGCCAGTGTGCTGCGACCTGTGTCCGCCCCCGCTTGCGGCGCGAAACTTGAGGGTGCCAAGCGCAGAACGGGCATTTGGACTTCACCACCCTGATATTCCGGTTTGAGATATTTGCCGGGTATGGCCCGGCGGAATTCATCGAGCCTGTCCGGATCGATGGAGGGCGTTTCGGCATCGGAGTTGGAGACCTTGGCGTTGCCTTGCGCACCCTCATTCCCTTCCGCCGACCCTCCGTTCCGCCCGTAGTCGGCGTATAGGCCGTAGCCGTACGCGCCGCCCTGGCGGAAAAAGCCGCCATCGCTCGCCCCGGCATTCGCCGGCAATGTGTCGGCCCCGAGCGTCAGCGACCCGTATGCCCCGTCCAGCGTCCAAAAGCGTTCGCCAGCGCGGTCGTGATCGGAGGCATCATCGGCAGACCCTTGCACGGGTTGCTCCGGCACCTGCCTGGGTGAATCGGTTCCCCACTCATTTGACAGAGTGAAGCCGGCAAAGGTTGGCGTGTCATAACGCACGATATCGCCGGGGACATAGCGCGTGGCCAGGATGGAGTCGTCCGTCACCTGATCGTGACTGAGGCCCAATTGCAAGTTCCAGCGAAAACCTGATGACAGAAAGAACCTCGGCTCCGTCTCGAACGAGGTCGGGATGCGTTGGCGACCAAAAGAAACGGTCGTAAAGGCGGGAATCTGCCTCAGATCGGCTGCGGAAATGCCGCCCGAATTGGCGTCGTCGGCGGGGGCATCGCTTTGCAAACGAACCCGGAAGATATCCTCGCCAGTGAAGGCGGTATCGAAGTTCAGCCGCACCCGGCCCATATAGCTCGTTTGATCGGCCCGGCTGGCGCCGTCGGCGAGCGGCCACCCTTCTCTGAGCAGCGTCATGTAGTCCGGCTGGGGTTCTTCTTCAGTCTCGACGCGGAACCGGTCGCCCGGCAAGGGCTGGACGGTGGCGGTTTCCGACGTCTCGTCTTCGTCGTACTCAATCTGAATGGGGAAAGCCAACGTCGGCCCACCCCGACCACCGTCGGCAAGGGCCGGGTCGACCGCCAGCAGCGCAAGCAAGGAAACCGCGGAACTGAGTCCAATAGGATGCTTCATGGTTTCGTCCTTCTTGCTCGCTCGACAAAAGACTGCAGGGGCGTTTCGCCCACACCACAGGTCTCGCGTCGGGTTATACTTAATAAATCCTAAGCAACCGTAAGTTAGATGCCGATTTTGCTGAGTGAATCGGCTGGGTCGAACCC
>JAJFGM010000448.1 GCA_021776145.1 Kiloniellaceae bacterium
TCGTCGCGGTGCTCGATTCGAACTCCGACCCGGCGGACATCGCCTATCCGATTCCCGGAAACGACGATGCGATTCGCGCAATTGGCCTGTTCTGCGAACTTGTCGCCGATGCCGTCCTTGACGGAATTCAAGCTGAACTGACAACCAGTGGCGCCGATATCGGGGCCGCCGAAGAAACTCCGGTCGAGGTCTTGCCCGAGCTGAGTGAAACAAAAAGCCCAGCCGCCGAGGCAACCGCAAAAGCGCCGGCGGCCGAGGCCCCCGCAGTGGAAGCAAAGGCTGCCGAAGCTACCCCAGCCGAAGCCACCCCAGCCGAAGCTACCCCAGCCGAAGCCACCCCAGCCGAAGCCACCCCAGCCGAAGCCACCCCAGCCGAAGCCACCCCAGCCGAAGCAGGCCCAGCAGACGAGACCCCAGCGGACGGGACCCCGAAGAAAGACGCCAAGGCCAAGGATAAAGCGACAGGTGACAAGGGCGCGGAAAGTGACGAACCCAAGGCCGCTAAAACCGTCGCCTAAGGACGGCCGTGGCATCACGCCAATCGACAGGCTTTGATTAGTATGAATGGCAAGGCCACGGTGGAACTGGCCGGGCCTTGCATTGCCAACAGGTAAATCCAACCAGAAGGATTATAATTATGGCCGCTATTTCCGCTGCGCTGGTCAAGGAGCTGCGCGAGAAGTCGGGCGCCGGCATGATGGATTGCAAGAAAGCGTTGGTCGAAACCGACGGTGATGTCGAGGGTGCCGTCGATTGGCTGCGCAAAAAGGGACTGGCCGCCGCCGCAAAGAAAGCCGGGCGGGTTGCCGCCGAAGGGCTGGTCGGGGTCGCGGCCGCGGGTTCCCGCGGTGCCGTCGTCGAAGTCAATGCAGAAACCGATTTCGTGGCCCGCAACGAGACTTTTCAGGATTTCGTGCGTAATTGCGCGTCTTTGGCGCTGGAAGCCAACGGCGACATCGATGCCCTTGCCAGTGCGGTCTATCCCGGCGGTGGCAATGCCGTAAGTGAGCAACTTACTCAGATGATCGCCACGATCGGCGAGAATATGGCATTGCGCCGCACCGCACAGCTCGCCGTCTCCGATGGGATCGTGGCGACCTATGTTCACAACCAGTCGGCGCCCGAACTTGGTAAGATCGGTGTCCTCGTGGCCCTGGAGTCCAGTGGGGACAAGGACAAGCTGAGCGCTCTGGGCAAGCAGCTTGCGATGCATGTCGCGGCGGCCAATCCGCAGGCCCTCGATAAGGATTCGGTGGATCAGGGCATGCTTGACCGCGAACGCGATGTGCTGAGCGAACAGGCCCGTGCCAGTGGCAAGCCGGAAGAGATCATTGCCAAGATGGTCGAGGGGCGTTTGCGTAAGTACTTCGAGGAGGTCTGTCTTCTAGAACAGGTCTTCGTAGTCGATGGCGAAAACAAGGTCGGTAAGGTCGTCGAGGCGATGGCGAAGGACATTGGGGCCGCGATCAAGCTGGTCGGATTTGTCCGCTATCAGCTCGGTGAAGGCATCGAACGCGAAGAGAGTGATTTCGCCGCCGAAGTAGCCGCGACCCGGGGCAGCTGAAGTCTCCCGTCTTCCGACAGGCGTCCGGGGGCGAGTGGGTGGTAGAGGAATTTGGTCGCCGCAGACTCTGATGCTCCGTGCCTTATGGCGCGACGACAAGGGAGAATCGTGTATCATGGCGCCCCGTGCGCGGATCGGGGCCTTCTTTGGTCCGGCAGGCCGCAGCCGGTGAATCCTTTACAGCCTTCCGCATCATAGCCAAGAGGGACCTCCCGCCGATATGCCGTCAGACTTACCTCGCTACAAGAGAGTCCTGCTGAAAATCTCCGGTGAGGCCCTGATGGGGCGCCACGAATTCGGTGTTGACCCCGAGATGGTTTCTCAGATCGCCCGGGATGTACGCGCGGTTCACGAGATGGGGGTGCAAGTCGGACTGGTTGTCGGTGGCGGCAATATCTTTCGCGGATTGTCCCTGGCCGCCGAGGGCATGGAGCGTGCCAGCGCCGACTACATGGGCATGCTGGCGACGGTCATCAATGCGCCGGCCATGCAAAACGCGTTGGAGAACATCGGTGTAAACACGCGGGTTCTCTCGGCCATTCCCATGGCGACCGTTGCCGAACCTTATATCCGCCGCCGCGCCGTGCGTCACATGGAAAAGGGCAGGGTGGTGGTATTTGGCGCCGGCACCGGAAATCCCTATTTCACGACCGACTCAGCGGCAGCACTGCGGGCCTCCGAGATGAGCTGCGATGTCTTATTGAAGGGCACCAAGGTCGATGGCGTGTATGACGCCGATCCGGTAAAGGTGCCGGACGCGCAGCGCTATGATTGCCTTACCTATATGGAGGTTCTGACCAAGGACCTGGGTGTCATGGACCACGCCGCGATCTCCTTGGCACGTGAAAACCGCATTCCGATTTTGGTATTCTCCATTTATGAAGCTGGCGCCTTTGCCCGGGTTCTCGCCGGCGATGGGCGCTATACTGTTGTTCGGGATAGCTGTAGCTAAGAGAGGGAGGGAGCGTGGCTGATCCAGATCTAAGCGATGTCAAACGTCGCATGGACGGTGCAATCGATGCGCTGCACCGCGAATTTGCCGGCCTGCGAACTGGACGCGCCTCGGCGGGATTGCTGGAGCCGATCCAGGTGCCGGCCTATGGCGCGATGATGCCGATGAATCAGGTCGGGTCGATCAGCGTGCCGGAACCGCGCATGGTCAGCGTGCAGGTTTGGGATCGAACGCAAGTCGGCGCCGTCGAGAAAGCGATCCGGGATTCCGGTTTGGGACTCAATCCGGTGACCGATGGGCAAGTTGTCCGCGTGCCGATTCCGGCGCTATCCGAAGAACGCCGTGTCGAATTGACCAAGATTGCCGGCAAGTATTCCGAACAGGCCCGCGTGGCCGTGCGCAACGTCCGTCGCGACGGAATGGAAATGCTGCGCGACATGGAAAAGGACGGCGAGATCTCAAAAGACGAGCATCGCCTTTGGTCGGATGAGATCCAGGAGATGACCGACGCGCACGTCAAGAAAATTGACGAAGTAACCGCCCAGAAGGAAGAGGAAATCCTCCAGGTCTAGAAGTGCACTGAATATTTGTACCCGGCGTGAAGGTGTCTTTGGAATTCGGCTCGCCCAAAGACCCTCGTTCCGGACGCGTCATACCAGGTGGGCCACCAGATAATCGACCGGTTTCGTTGCCATGAGTGTTATTCCAGCCGCTGAAGACAGAGCCGTGCCTTTGCACGTTGCGATCATAATGGATGGCAACGGACGCTGGGCGAACGCCCGCGGCTTGCCGCGCGCCCTTGGTCATCAACGTGGCGCCGAAGCCGTTCGGCGTAGCGTCAAGGGGGCAGTCGAACTGGGGATCCGCTATTTGACCCTTTATGGGTTTTCTTCGGAGAACTGGCGGCGCCCGCTGGCAGAAATCGAAGACCTCATGGGATTGCTGCGGCGTTATCTGCAGGCGGAGATCGCGGAGCTGCACGCTCAGAGAGTGCGGCTGCGGGTTATCGGCGAGCGCGGTCGTCTGCCGATGGATATCAACAAGCTGATCCGCGATGCCGAAGAACTGACACGAGAAGGCGATCAACTCAACTTGACCATTGCGTTGAGCTATGGCGGCCGCCAGGAAATCGTCAGCGCGGCACGGCGCGTCTGCGAGGCTGTGGCCAGCGGTGAGATCGGTCCCGACGAGGTCGACGAAGCGGTCTTTGCGGCCAACCTTTTTACCAACGAGTTGCCGGATCCCGACCTCTTGATCCGAACCAGCGGAGAACAAAGGATCAGCAACTTCTTGCTCTGGCAATCGGCCTACAGCGAGTTCATCTTCATCGAAAAACTCTGGCCTGACTTTGGTAAGGACGACCTGGCCAACGCGGTACAGGAATACCAAAGACGCGATCGGCGTTATGGCGCAAGAGCCGAATCCCGATAACCCGGAACAAAAAGCAGGGCTGCTCCTGCGCGTCGGCTCGGCGCTGGTGCTGGCGCCGCCAATTCTGGCCGCGCTCTATTTCGGACCGCCCTACAGCCATTTGCTGATCCTTGTTGGTGCTGGTCTCATGGCATGGGAGTGGGCCAAACTCTGTAATGAAGGCCTCCTCGACTTGCCGGCCTATCTGGTCATCGGCTCCGTCGTTGCCGCGGTGGCCGCCGGCGCCTTCGAGCAGTACGGGATCGGCGGGTGGATCATTGCCGCGGGCGCCATGGCGGTGGCTGTTGCCGGTTTGCGGCACCAGCCCGAGCGTTCGGTTTGGCTGGCGCTCGGAATTTGCTATCTGGCTTTGGCCTGCCTGGCTTTTCAATGGCTGCGGGCCGACCAGGTGTTTGGCCGCGTCATGGTTTTCTGGCTTTTCGGCGTGGTCTGGGCGACCGATATTGGCGCCTATTTTTTCGGCCGCGCCATTGGCGGGCCGAAACTTGCGCCCGCGATCAGTCCAAAAAAGACCTGGGCCGGACTCATTGGTGGCATGGCCTGCGCGGTTCTTGTCGGGCTTTCCTTCGCTTACTGGGCGGAACAGGAAAACTACCTCGATTTCATCATTTACAGCGCCGTACTGGCGGTCGTCTCACAGATCGGAGATCTCTTCGAATCCAGCTTGAAGCGACGCTTCGGAGCCAAGGACTCCAGCCGGCTCATCCCCGGACACGGGGGTGTCCTGGATCGTGCGGACGGGCTATTGGCGGGTTGTCTTGTCGTCGCGATCCTGACCTGGCTGACCGGGGCCTCGAGCTGATATGGCGATCATCGGCGAATTGGCGGACCTGCCGCGACGGTCAGTATCCATCCTGGGTTCGACAGGTTCGGTCGGCAGCAACACGTTGGATCTGATCGAGCGAAACCCACAGAGCTTCGAGGTTGACGCCCTGACCGCCAACCGATCGGTGGAGCTTCTGGCGCGTCAAGCACGTCGCGTGGGAGCCAAGCTTGCCGTGGTCGCCGACCCTGAGTGTTACAAAGCTCTGAAGGCGGAACTCGCGGGCAGCGGGATCGAGACGGCCGCCGGACCCGATGCCGTGATCGAAGCGGCGCGGCGGCCGGTGGACCGCCTCATCGCCGCCATCGTTGGCGCGGCCGGATTGGAGCCGACGCTGGCGGCTGTTCGTCAGGGCTCGATTGTTGGTCTCGCCAACAAGGAGACGCTGGTCTGTGCCGGTTCCCTGATGACCGACGAGGTTGCGCATCACGGTGCCCGCTTGCTGCCGGTCGATTCCGAGCACAACGCGATCTTTCAGGTTCTGGAGGATGACTACCACAACAAGGTCGAACGCCTTATCCTGACCGCGTCCGGTGGCCCTTTTCGCTCCCGCTCGCGCGAAAAGATGGCAGATGTGACGCCAACCGAGGCCGTCGCCCACCCGAATTGGGACATGGGTGCCAAGATCTCGGTCGATTCCGCCACAATGATGAACAAGGGTCTGGAACTGATTGAAGCCAGACATCTTTTCTCTCTTCCGGGCGAACGGATCGAGATCCTTGTGCATCCGCAGTCAGTGATACATTCGCTGGTGGCCTACGTCGATGGCTCGGTTCTGGCTCAATTGGGACAGCCGGACATGCGGACGCCGATCGCCTATACCTTGGCCTGGCCCGATAGAATGCATGCACCGGTAGAGAAGCTCGATCTTGTAGAAATAGGTCAGTTGAACTTCGAAGCGCCCGATCCGGTTCGGTTCCCGGCTCTGCGGGTGGCCCGTGAGGCTCTCGAAACGGGTGCCTCAGCGCCTGCCGTGTTGAATGCCGCGAACGAGGTGGCTGTGGCCGCCTTTCTTGAGGGAAAGCTGGGCTTTCTGAATATAATTGCATTGGTCGAACAGACCCTGGAAGCCATGCCGACCGCACCCTTGAGTAGTATTGAGGCGGTTGTCTTCGTCGATCAGGAGGCTCGTCGTTTGGCCAGGGAGATGTTGCCGCTGCTCGCCGGATGAAGGCGATTGCTTTGCAACATGGCTGGTTTGTATTATTCACTTGCCCAGCCTAGATTGGCAGGTATCGGCGGGTAGCCTTAGGCACGGCTGGCGGCGAGGCACAGGCATTTGCGAGCTGTGGCGCACCAGGAACGGTAAGTGAGTAGAAATGGAACGGAATTGACCGGCGGACTTTACGGATTTGGAATACCCTTTTTGGTGGTCTTGACTGTCCTGGTCTTTATCCACGAACTGGGACACTACCTCGTCGCGCGGCGCAATGGCGTGCGCGTCGAGGTGTTCTCGGTCGGCTTTGGGCCGGAGCTGTTCGGCTGGACGGACAAGGCCCAGACTCACTGGAAGTTCAGCATTATTCCCTTGGGTGGTTATGTGAAGATGTTCGGTGATGCGAACGCCGCGAGTCAACCGTCCGGGGAAGTCGCGACAATGACCGAGGAAGAGCGCGCCGTTGCTTTTCCCTATAAGAGCCTCGGCGCCCGAAGCGCCATTGTCGCCGGCGGGCCGATTGCAAATTTCCTTTTTGCCATCGTGCTTCTCGCTGGTCTCTTCAGTACGGTCGGACAACCTTTCACCCCTGCCGTTGTCGGCCAGGTAAGCCCGGACTCCGCGGCAGAGGCGGCGGGCTTCAAACCGCGCGACCGGATCGTCGAGATCGACGGCACGGCGATTGAGCGTTTCGAGGAACTCCAGCGAATCGTTGCCATGCGTCCCGACGAACGGCTGAGTATCGTTGTCGTCCGGGACGACCAAAAGATTGCCCTGGAGGCCACCCCTACGCGTGTAGAAACGACGGACAATTTCGGCAATTTGCAGGTACTTGGCCGGCTCGGCATTTCGCGCAGTGGGGCCGATTACGTTCGCCATGATCCGCTAACCGCCATCTGGTACGCCAGCCGCGAAACCTTTGCCTTGACGGTTGGCACCTTGGAGGCCGTCGGTCAGATGATTGTCGGCAAACGCTCGTCGGACGAATTGGGTGGTCCGATCCGTATTGCGCAGATGTCGGGCCAAGTGGCCGAAAGCGGGCTGGTTCCGTTGATCTGGTTTTCCGCCGTCTTGTCGATCAACCTCGGTCTGATCAACCTCTTTCCGATTCCAATGCTCGACGGGGGCCACCTACTGTTTTATGGCATCGAAGCGGTATTGGGGCGGCCGCTTGGAGCTCGTGCGCAGGAATTCGGGTTTCGAATTGGATTGGCGTTGGTCGTGAGCCTCTTCCTCTTTGTAACGTGGAAAGATCTGGTCCGCATTGAGGTCTTCGATTTTGTAAAGAGTTTGGTGACCTAGGATCTGCGGCATGGGGGGAGTACGGGAGGTGTCTCGCGGGCGCGGTATCGCCGTAGTTGGCCTACTGTTCTGGTTGCTGGCCGTGTCGTGGCCAGCGGCGGCACAGTCGATCCTGCAGGGCGGCGTCATTCGCGAGATTAGGGTCGAAGGGACGCAGCGCATCGAACCGGAAACCGTGCGCTCCTATATGCAGGTCAATCCCGGCGACAACTTCGATCCGCTTCGCCTTGACGGCGCTCTCAAGAAGGTCTTTTCGACCGGGCTGTTCGCCGACGTGAATTTCCGCCGCCAAGGCGATGCCCTGATCGTTACGGTCGTCGAGAATCCGATCATCAATCGCATTGCATTTGAAGGCAACGACCGCATCAAAGACGACGCCCTACAGGGGGAAGTCGAACTGCGGCCGCGCGTGGTTTTTACCCGAACCCGCGTTCAGAACGACGCCCAACGTCTGCTTGAGATATACCGACGTTCCGGGCGCTTTGCCGCTACTGTCGAACCAAAGGTCATCCAACTTGAGCAGAACCGCGTCGATCTTGTGTTTGAGATCGACGAAGGTCCGCAGACCACAATCCGTGCGATCAACTTTATAGGCAACCGTGTCTTCTCGGACGGATCGCTGCGCGACGAGGTCACCACGGCCGAGTACTCCTGGTGGAATTTCCTGTCGACTTCGGACACTTACGATCCGGATCGCCTGACCTTCGATCGCGAACTCCTGCGGCGCTTTTACCTAAGCGAAGGGTATGCCGATTTCCGCGTCGTGTCTGTGGTTGCCGAACTGACCAATGATCGCGAAAGTTTTATCGTCACTTTCACTATCGAAGAGGGCGAACGCTACACATTCGGTGAAATTGGTCTGTCAACGACTTTGCGCAATCTCGATCCAGAAGCTTTGCGCGACAATCTCGATGTTGAAGAAGGCGATTGGTACAACGCCGAGGCCGTCGACGGAGCCATCGAAGCCTTGACGGATGCGGTGGGTGACTTGGGTTTTGCCTTCGTCGATGTGCGGCCACGCGCGAAACGCGATCGCGAGGCGCGCACCATTGGCCTGACGTTCGAAATTCAAGAAGGTCCCAAGGTCTATGTCGAACGAATCGATATTCGTGGCAACTCACGGACTCTCGACCGGGTCGTACGGCGGGAATTCCGCCTGGTCGAAGGCGACGCCTTCAATGTCACCAAGTTGCGGCGGTCGCGAACGCGAATTCAGAATCTTGGCTTTTTCAGTACGGTAGAAATCGCCAACGAGCCCGGTTCCGCGCCGGATCGGACCGTTGTCACCGTCGATGTGCAGGAACAATCCACCGGTGATCTGACGTTTGGCGCTGGATTCTCGTCCGATGCCGGACCGATTGCCAACGTCGGCATACGCGAGCGCAATCTTTTAGGCCGTGGTCAGGACATCAGAGCGAACGTCAGCATTGCCGGGTCGGCCTCGGAAGTCGATCTCAGCTTTACCGAGCCGTACTTTCTGCATCGCAATCTGGCCGCCGGCGTCGATTTGTTTCGTACCACAAGCGATCAGGAAGAGAGTTCCTTCGAGGAAGAAGAACTCGGCGGGTCCCTGCGCGCCGGCTTCGACATCAGCGAACACCTGCGACAAGTGGTTCGATACAGTCTGGTGCAGAAGGATATCACCGATGTCGACAGTGATGCCTCTTTGATCATCAAGGGAGAAGAAGGGCAGACCATCCGCTCGTCGGTCAGCAACGAGTTTATCTATGATACGCGTAACTCCCGCTTTGACACGCGCGATGGATACATCGTGCGTTTGTCGAACGAATTCACCGGTCTTGGCGGTGATGTCACCTTCCTCAAGTCCCGAATCAAGGGTGCCTATTATTATACCTTCGCCGAATCCTGGACCGTGGCCTACCGTGGTGAACTCGGCGGTATGTTCGGACTTGGCGAAGACACCCGTGCCGCCGATCGCTTTTTCATCGGCGGCAGTAACGTGCGCGGTTTTGAATTCGCCGGGCTCGGGCCGCGTGACCGTGCGTCGGACGATTCGCTTGGTGGCAAATATTTCTACACCAACTCTCTGGAACTGAGTTTCCCGCTCGGATTGCCGCAGGACCTGGATGTGCGTGGACGACTGTTCACTGACGTGGCTTCGGTCTGGGACTTTGACGGGTCGAGCGCGGTGGCCGTAGACGACTCGTCGTCACCGCGCGCGTCCATCGGTACCGGGGTTTCGTGGAACTCGCCTTTCGGTCCTTTGGTCGTCGATTTGGGGTTCGCCGTCCTGAAGGAGGATTTCGACAAGGAAGAAATTCTGAATTTCAGTTTTGGCACCCAGTTCTAGCGTGACGACTTTGGAATTGGACGTAACACCTGGGTCTTAATCGGTAGTTGAACCACGCGAAGCTCAATGGATTGGCGCCCTTCCGGCCGCGAAACTCAGTGCCATGATTATCAAAATCCGGGTATTTGGGCGCTGTGTCGACGGGCCCTCACATCGAAAGAGTTGTCGAGGACATTTATGACGCGGACCTTGATGACTGCGTTGCTTGCACTGCTGATCCTCGTTGCGCCGCAACCGCTTGTCGCGCAGGGATCGCGGGCGCCGTTGATAGGCGTTATCGATATGCAGAAAATCCTCCGCGAGTCCATCGCGGTTCGATCCCTGTCGAAGAGGGTCGAGATCTTGCGCTCCGACTATCAAAGAGAACAACAACAAAAGGAAAGTCAGTTCCGCAACAGCGATCTGGAATTGGCGCGTCAGCGTGCACAACTATCGCCACAGGAGTTTGCTCGTCAGCGCCGCGATTTGGAGCTGCGTGCCGCCAGCATGCAGCGTGAAGCTCTGCGGCGAAAGACACAGATCGACCAACTGTTCGGTCAAGGGATGTCTCAGGTGCAACAGACCTTGATCAAGATTTCACAATCCATCGCCGCTGAGCGAGGGCTCGACCTGGTTCTTGCCAAGGCGACCGTGATGCTTGTCAAACCCGACCTCGAGATCACCGACGTCGCCCTCCAACAGCTCAACGAAGTTTTGCCCGAGGTCGCGGTGCCGGAACTACAGAATTAAGGCTGCCATGGCTGACCCTCGCTTCTTCCGATCCGCTGGCCCCTTCAGCCTTGCGGAAATCGCCGAAATCGCCGATGCCGAGTTGCCGGCGGGCTGCGATGCCGATCGTCTGATGCATGACGTGGCGCCTCTCGATGTGGCCGGATCCGACGATTTGAGTTTTTTCGACAACAAGCGGTATGCCACGACCTTCATGGCCAGCCGTGCCGGTGCTTGCATTGCCGAACCGGCCTACGTGGAGCGAGCGCCGGAGGGCATGGTGGTCTTGTCCACGCCCAAGCCCTACCGGGCTTACGCGCGTGTGGCGGCCCGGTTTTATCCGGAACAGGTGCCATCGTCTTCGCATCACCACACGGCGGTTGTCGACGCCAGCGCAAGGATCGGAGCGGACTGTGCCCTGGCGGCTTATGTCGTGATTGGAGCGAATGCTGAAGTCGGCGCCGGTTGCGTGATAGGCGCGGGCACCGTGATCGCGGACGGTGTGGTTATTGGCGGCGGTACACACATTGGCTCAAACGCGACGCTAAGCCATTGTTACGTGGGTCGTAACTGCCGTATTCACTCTGGTGTGCGAATTGGATCTCGGGGCTTCGGCTTTGCCATGGAGCCGGAGGGATTTGAAGACGTGCCACAATTGGGACGTGTCATGATTGGCGACAACGTCGAAGTTGGAGCCAATTCGACGATCGACCGTGGCGCCGGACCCGATACGGTCATAGGCAACGGGTCCAAGATTGATAATCTGGTGCAGATCGGGCACAACGTGAAAGTCGGTGGGAGTTGCGTGCTGGTCGCCCAATCGGGTATCGCCGGCAGTGCAACGCTGGAGGATTACGTCGCGGTCGGGGGGCAGTCGGGGATAGGCGGTCATATAACCTTGGGCAGAGGGTCGAATGTCGCTGCCTCTAGCGGTGTCATGCGCGACGTTCCGGCGGGCCAGACTGTGGGTGGCCTTCCGGCAATTCTGCTGAAGGATTATTTTCGCCTTTGCGCTCTATGGCAGCGGCAGCTCAAGGCAAAGGGTAAGCGTGATGAATGAACAACAAGTGATGCAGGCTGGGCCAAAGAATGTCGATGTGATGGAAATCATGCGAATGATTCCGCATCGCTATCCCTTCCTGCTGATCGACCGAGTCATCGACATCATTCCCGATCAAAGCGCCATCGGGATCAAGAACGTGACGATCAACGAACCGTTCTTTGCGGGGCACTTCCCGCGTCAGCCGGTCATGCCCGGCGTCCTCATAATTGAGTCAATGGCGCAGACGGCTGCCGTCTTAGTCGTCGAAACACTGGAAGGCGAGGCAGCCGGAAAACTGGTCTATTTCATGACCATCGAACAAGCGCGTTTTCGCAAACCGGTGTTCCCCGGTGCCTGCATGCAGGTGCACGTAACAAAACTGCGGAACCGCCGGAATGTCTGGAAGTTTCAGGGCGAGGCGCGTGTCGACGGCGTTCTGGTCGCCGAGGCTTCCTTTTCCGCCATGATCATGGACGATTGATGAGCGAGATACATCCGTCTGCTGTTGTTGACCCGGGTGCGTCTGTGGGCAGCGGCTGCAAGATCGGGCCATTCTGCGTTGTAGGGCCCGATGTGGTCCTGGCGGACTCGGTAGAACTTCACAGCCATGTGGTTGTCGAAGGGCACACCAGGGTCGGTGCCCGTTGCAGGATCTTTTCCTTTGCGACCGTAGGTTCGGCGCCACAGGACATGAAGTATCAGGGCGAACCCTCGATCCTGGAAATCGGCTGCGACAACGTCGTGCG
>JAJFGM010000449.1 GCA_021776145.1 Kiloniellaceae bacterium
CATCCTGGATCGCCTCGACGTTATCGATTGAGCCGCGCGTCGATTGTGCCACCGAAATCAGACCCGGCACGCCGCAGCTGCCGCCGCGGTCACAGGGGCGGCTGCCCGGCGGATTGGATATGGCGCTGGCGATGATGCCGCCGATGGGGAAGTAGGTGCCGGCTGTCGAACCGGTGCCGATGCGGAAAAACTCGATCGATTGGGCGCCGGCCATCGCGGTCATGCCAAACGCGAGTATCAGACTGGCGGCGATCGCACGGCCCGTTGCGCGTCTGAACTGAAACAGTCGGTGCATTCTGTGTACCGTTTCCCTGGTCTTTACCGTTCGGGTTTCGTCGTTTCTTTGACATTGTGATGCCGATGCTGCGGCGCGATAATGACCGGCCAATCTTTTCAGGCCCTTACCCCAATAGCAAGGGCGAGATCGAGCTGCTAGGACGTTGACCCAACGCAGAAGCACGGCTTCAGGCCGCGGCTTTCTTGAAGCGTTTGTAAGCCACCGGCAGCAGGGCCAGCAAGGACAGGCCGACCAGGGCGGCGATCACTTCGGGAGTCAGCACCGTTGCGGCGCTGAACGGCTCGCCACGTGCCAGAATGCTGTCAAGACCGGCGCCGGCGACGGCAAAGACCGCGCTGCCCGGAATGATGCCGATGAAGGTCCCCACCACGTAGGTCTTCAGACTAACGCCAAGGAAGGCGGGCACCAGGTTGACTACGAAAAAGGGAAATAGCGGAATCAAGCGCAATACCAGCAGGTAGGAGAGGGCGTTTTCCTGGAATCCGGCTTCCATTTTTTTAAGGAAGGGACCGGCGCGGTTGCGCAGGCTCGGTCCAAAGGCGCTGCGTGCCACAAGAAATACCAGCAAGGCGCCGATAGTTGCGCCGACAACGATGGCCAAGGTGCCGCTCAGCGGGCCAAAAAGGAATCCGCCGGCAATCGACAGAAACGCGCCGCCCGGCAGCGACAAGGCCGTCGAAGCGGCGTAGACAGCGACAAAAAGAACGGTGGCGAACAGGAAATGCGCCCCGACGTACTCTGCGAGTTGTGTTCGGTTGTCGCGCAGTGACTCGAAACTCAGATGTTCGTCCAAGTCCAGGGCAAGAACGACGACAGCGGCAAGCGCCAGCGCCAGAAGTGGCGCGACCCGTCGTAGCGTGGTTTTTGGGCCGGCCACTTCCGAGGCGCTTTGTTGTTCTTCTTGTTTCGCCATGCCGTCCCGTCTTTCCGCAATTCCTGCGCGGTTTTCCTGTCGTGCAACTTGGATGCCGACATTTCGCCGCTTGCCCCTGATCAATCTTATGACGGGCCGAGTTCATTGCCCGACCGAGTCCAAAATAGGCATCTCCGCCTCCCAGATAGGGCGCGATCACCGAGACGTGTAATTTCGTGACGGCGATGCCCAACCGCGACAGGATTGGATTTGGGCCTTAAAACACGCCGAGGCATAAGTCCACGGCTTTATAAACTAACTGAAAGGGCCGTTGCCGCGGATATTTTGGCGTGCCAGGGCTGAATGTGTGCGTGGGGTCGTGTCGGTCCCCGGTCGACTGTCTTGAGCAAACTGCTTGTCGCGACGCCAATGACTTGGCATCGTTTGTCCGTCGCTTCGGGTTGTGGCGATGGCTACCCCAATCAGGCGCAGAGCGAATTGGTCGGCAATGACCGAGCCGTTTTAGGTCATCGTGCTAGTGTGATGGTTGCGAAATACGGCTCATTATTTAGGCCATGTTTCGGGGGCCGAATCACCCTAGTTTCAAATATTTAGTGTCCTTCCGATCCTGAAGTTCAAGTCATTGAATTTCAGGATCGGGACTCTGGGACAGGGCTCTGGGAAGCGGATGACAGTGACCGGACCTCAGATCACGATCTTTGCTATTCTTCTGGTCCTGCTGATCCTTTTGGTCTGGGGACGCTGGCGTTACGACGTAGCCGCTTTTCTCGCGCTTCTCGCATCGGTGCTGCTGGGGGTGGTGCCGGCTGAAAACGCCTTTTACGGCTTCGGTCATCCGGCGACGGTGACGGTCGCGGCAATTCTGGTGCTCAGCCGCACCTTGGCCAGCTCGGGGGCGACGGATTGGATCGGCCGGCTGGTAACGCGCAATTCCGACCGTCCAGCCGGGCAGATCGGCCTCCTGTCCTTTCTCGGGGCCGGGCTTTCGGCTTTCATGAACAACATCGGGACCTTGGGCCTACTTATGCCGGTGGCCTTGCAGGCTGCCGTCAAATCCAAGCGCCCGGCCGCGCCGCTGCTTATGTCGCTGTCCTTCGGGTCAATCCTCGGCGGCCTCGTGACGCTGATCGGCACGCCGCCAAATATCATCATCGCCGCCTATCGCGGCGAGGTTTCCGGCACGCCCTTTGGACTGTTTGACTTCGCGCCCGTTGGGCTTGCCACGGCCCTGGCCGGCGTCGCCTTCATTGCCCTGATCGGCTGGCGCCTTGTGCCGTCGGCCGGCAAGCCCGGCGGTGCGGGCGACGAACTATTCGACATCGAAGGCTATGTGACCGAGGTGCGCGTGCCGAAAGACTCGAAGCTGGTTGGCGAGACCCTGGCCGAGCTCGACCGCTTGAGCGCCGATATCGATGCTTTGGTGATCGACGTCATTCGCGGCAGCCGGCGCTTTCCCGGGTCCATGACGACTTTGCCGCTCGAGGCCGGTGACATCCTGAAGATCGAAGCCGGACCGGAAAATATCGAACGTTTCCTCGCAGGGCTGGGTGTCGAACTGGCTGGTGTCTCCAAGGGCGCCAACACCGACAAGGCGAAACTGCTCGACTTCACCGACCGCACCTTGACGGAAGCCGTGGTGGCGCAGGGTTCGCGCCTTGAAGGCCGCGTCGTCGGCAGCCTGCGTCTGTTCCGAAGCCGCGGCGTGGCGCTTCTGGCGGTCTCGCGTCAAGGCAAACCCTTCCGCGGCCGCCTTACGTCCTTTCGGCTGCGCGTTGGCGACGTCGTCTTGCTGCACGGGGACGCCGAACGCCTGCCCGAGGCGGTGTCGGCGGCCGGGTGCCTGCCACTGCTGCAACGTGATCTCAGTTTTGGGCAGCGACGCTATGCGGCGGCGGTGGCCGCCATCTTCGGGTTTGCCATTGCCTTGACCGCTTTCGGTCTGGTGCCGATCCAGATTGCTCTGGGTTTGGCCGTGGCCGCAGTTGTGGTTACCGGCATACTGCCGGTGCGCGAACTCTATCAGGGGATCGATTGGCCGGTGGTGGTCCTGCTCGGCGCGCTCATACCGGTCGGCGGTGCCTTGCAGTCGACCGGGGCCACGACGCTGATTGCCGAGTCGATCCTGACCCTGACGCATGGTTTTTCCCCGGTCGTGGTGTTGGCGCTTATCATGATCGTCACCATGACAATGTCGGATGTGCTGAACAACGCCGCGACGGCGGTGGTCATGGCGCCGATCGGGGTTGCCATCGCCGATCGTCTGAACGTCGCCTCGGATCCTTTCCTCATGGCGGTCGCGGTGGCCGCGTCCTGTGCTTTCCTGACGCCGATCGGGCATCAGAACAACGCCCTGATCATGGGGCCGGCCGGGCTGAAGTTCGGCGACTACTGGCGCCTCGGCCTGCCGTTGGAAGTTCTGGTCGTGGCTGTTTCCTTGCCGATGATTCTTTGGGTTTGGCCGCTCTGAGGGGCTTGCGCCCTGGCCCGATTTCAGGCGAGGCTGCGGTTTGACCGACGCAGACAGGGAGCCAGCCGGTGAGCCGCCAGACCGCTATCGATACTGCCCTCGACTATTTCGACACCGGTGGATTTGAGGCTGAATTGGCGCGCCGCGTGGCCGTACGCAGCGAAAGCCAGAAGCCCGAGGGTCTGCCGGAATTGCACCGTTATCTCGACGAAGAGATGATCCCGGCCTTCGAAGAGATGGGCTTCGCTTGCCGCAAGTACGAAAATCCCCAGGCCGGTTGCGGTCCGGCCCTGCTGGCAACGCGCTTCGAGAGTTCCGAGTATCCGACGGTCCTCGGCTATGGACATGGCGATGTTATCCGCGGCCTCGAGGATCAGTGGACCAAGGGGGCCGGACCCTGGGTCACGCAACGCGACGGCGACCGGCTCTACGGCCGTGGCACTGCCGACAACAAGGCCCAACACACCATCAACATGGCCGCCCATCGTGCCGTCCTGGAGACCCGCGGCCGCCTCGGTTTCAACGCCAAGTTCCTGGTCGAGACGGGCGAGGAGGCCGGTTCCCGGGGTTTGCGCGAGATTATCGAGAGCCATATCGACGACTTTGCCGCCGACGTTTTCATCGCTTCCGACGGACCGCGGGCCGCGCCGGATCGGCCGACCATCTTTCTCGGCGCGCGCGGCGCCTTGAACTTCGATCTCGTCGTCGACCTGCGCGAGGGCGGCCACCATTCCGGTAACTGGGGCGGCTTGCTGGCCAACCCCGGTGTCGTGCTGGCACATGCTCTTGCCACGATCATCGGGCGCAAGGGCGAAATCCGGATCAAGGAGTGGCTGCCGCCGGCAATAACGAAGTCGGTGCGCGACGCCTTGAAGGACGTGACCATCGCCGGCGGCGCCGCCGGCCCGGAGATCGACCTGGCGTGGGGCGAGCCTGGCCTGAGCCCGGCCGAACAGGTCTATGCTTGGAACTCCTTTGACGTCCTGGCTTTCACCACCGGCAACCCGCAACGCCCGGTCAATGCCATACCGCCGCGGGCGCGGGCGCATTGCCAGATCCGCTATGTCGCTGGCACCGACCACGCAAACCTGCTGTCGTCACTGCGCCGGCACCTCGACAAAGAAGGTTTTCCAGAAGTCGTCGTCGAGCCGCCGCCGCCGGCCAACGCCGGCGACTTCATCGCCACCCGCACGGATCCGGAGCACCCCTGGGCGTGCTGGGTGCGCGACTCGATGGCGCGCAGCATCGGCGGCGCACCGGCGGTGATCCCGAGCCTCGGCGGGTCGATCTGCAACGACCTCTTCACCGACCTGCTCGGCCTGCCGGCGATCTGGGTGCCGCACTCCTATGCCGCCTGCTCGCAACATGCACCGAACGAGCACATTCTGATGTCGGTGTCGCGCAGCGCCATCGAGATCATGTCCGGGCTCTACTGGGACCTCGGCGATGGTGACACGCCTGGCGCGGCGGCGCGCCAAGCATGACGACAAAGGTCCTGATCGCCGGCTTCAAGCACGAGACCAACAGCTTCAGCAAGTTGCGCACGGGGTTGGAGGCCTATCGCAGTCGCGCTCTGCACTATGGCGACGATATCGCGGCGACCTATCGCGGAACGCGCACCGAGGTGGCGGCTTTCCTCGATGCCTGCGATCGCCACGGCTGGTTGCCGCGGCTTGCCGTGGTGGCCGACGCGGTGCCGGCGGGGCCGGTGACGCGGGAGGCTTTCGAGGAGATCGTCGGCGCGCTGCTGAGCTTCATCGAGCGCGACGGGCGCCCCGATGCCGTTCTGCTCAATCTGCATGGCGCCATGGTGGCCGAGCATGCGCCCGACGGCGAGGGGCTACTGCTGTCTCGTCTGCGCCAGGCCGTCGGTTCCTCGGTGCCCATCGGCGCGACCCTCGACCTGCACGCCAACGTCAGCGATCAAATGGCCGAGATGTGCGATGTCATGGTCAGCTACCGGACCTATCCGCATGTCGACCTTTACGAGACAGGTGCCGCCTGTGCCGAGCTTATCGCCCGCACCTTGGCCGGCGAGATCCATCCAACGGTTACGGTGGCGCGCGGCGCCATGTTGGAGGCCGTAGACGGCGGCCGCACCACGGCACCGGGGCCGATGCGCGATGTCCTGGCGAAATCCGATGCCTATTGCGCCGATCCGCGGATCCATTCCATCAGCATCAACGCCGGTTTTTCAATGGCCGACATCAGCGACGCGGGCCCGACGGCAGTGGTCGTCGGGGAAGGCCGGGACGCCCATTTCGACAGCATCGCGGCGGCGCTGGTCGGTGACATGTGGGAATCCCGCGCGCAGCGCTCCATCGAATTGGTTTCCGTCCCGGCGGCCTTGGCCGATGCCGTGGCCGTGGGCCGCGTCGGCGCCCCAGCCATCCTGGCAGACTTTGCCGATAATCCTGGCGGCGGCGGATATGGTGATTCGACGGCGCTGCTTGGCGGCATGATCGATGCCGGACTCGACAAGGCCGCCTTTTCGTCGCTCTGGGACCCGCAGGCCGTGGCGGCTTGCCAGGCTGCCGGCGAGGGGGCCGAATTGAAGCTCCGGCTGGGCGGCCATACCGACCCGGATCTGGCCCCGCCGATCGAGGCACGCGGAGTGGTGCAGGGGCTGTTCGACGGTGGTTTCCGCTTGACCGGTCCCATGGCCACGGGCGCCGTCGTCGACCTTGGCCGGATCGCGGTCTTCCGCGTCGGTGGGCTGGAGGTGGTATTGGCGAGCAAACGCGCCCAGAACTTCGATCTCGGGTATTTCCGCAATTTCGGGATCGAGCCGACGGAGCGCGCCATCCTCGGGGTGAAATCGTCGCAGCACTTCCGCGCCGCCTACGGCCCAATTGCCGGCCGCATGATTGTCGTCGACCAGGGCGGCGGCTTGACTTCGCATGACCTCAATGCTTTCCCGTTCCGCCACGTCAGGCGTCCGATTTGGCCGCTGGACGAGCCTTGACGATGCAAGCCCGCGCCGTGCCGCGCAGTCGAGGCCCGGGGACTTTGCATGCCTTTGGCAACCCGATAAAAGAGCGCCGTGGACAGCGCGAG
>JAJFGM010000450.1 GCA_021776145.1 Kiloniellaceae bacterium
CCGGCGTCGTGCAATTGGCGACCTGGATGTTGTCTTCGCCGCAGAGCTGCAGGAAACGCTCGAGGCGCGCCGACGAGTGCTCCGGTCCCTGGCCTTCATAACCATGCGGCAGCAGCATGACCACGCCCGACATGCGCAGCCATTTCGATTCGCCCGAGACGATGAACTGGTCGATGATGATCTGCGCGCCATTGACGAAGTCGCCGAATTGCGCTTCCCACAGCACCAAGGCGTTGGGTTCGGCCAGCGAGTAGCCGTACTCGAAGCCCAGCACGGCAAGCTCGCTGAGCGGCGAATCGACGATCTCGATGCGCTCCTGGTTCTCGCGGATGTGGTTCAGCGGCATGTAACGCGACTCGTCTTCCTGATCGATCAGGGTCGCATGGCGCTGCGAGAAGGTGCCGCGGTTGCAGTCCTGACCCGACAAGCGCACCGGGTGGCCCTCGGTCAGCAGCGTGCCGAAGGCCATGGCTTCGGCCGTCGCCCAGTCGAGACCCTCGCCGGTCTTGATCATCTTCGCCTTGTTGTCGAGCTGACGTTTGATCTTGCGGTTTAGGTTGAAGTAACCCGGCACCTTGGTCAGGGCCTGACCGACCTCCTGCAGCAGCTCGTTCGACACTTCGGTCCGGCCGCGGCGGGCATCGTAACCCTTGACCGCCTCAAGGCCCGACCAGGCCCCTTCCAGCCAGTCGGCCTTGTTGACCTTGTAGGTGTTGGCGGCCTCGAAATCAGCCTCGAGTCGCTCGGCCCAGTGCGTCACCATGGTCGCGGCTTCGTCCTCGGTGCAGCTTCCCTCTCGGGCCAGGCGATCGGCATAGATCTGCCGCGCCGTCGGGTGTTTGGAGATGGCCTTGTACATCAGCGGCTGGGTAAAAGCCGGCTCGTCGCCCTCATTGTGACCGAAGCGCCGGTAACAGAACATGTCGATGACCACGTCCTTGTTGAAGGTCTGGCGAAATTCGGTGGCGATGCGCGCCACGTGAACCACCGCTTCCGGGTCGTCGCCGTTGACATGGAAAATCGGCGCCTGGATGATCTTGGCGGTGTCCGAGCAGTAGGGCCCGGACCGCGAGTTCACCGGATTGGTGGTGAAACCGATCTGGTTGTTGACGATGAAATGGATCGTACCGCCGATGCGGTAGCCCTTGAGTTCGGAAAGATCGAGGGTTTCGGGCACCAGCCCCTGGCCGGCGAAAGCGGCGTCACCGTGCATCAGGAGGGCCATGATCTCGCGCCGGTCCTGGCACTGCTTCTGGTCCTGCTTGGCGCGCACCTTGCCGACGACAACGGGATTGACCGCCTCGAGGTGCGAGGGGTTGGCGGTCAACGACAAGTGAATGACGTTGCCGTCGAACTCGCGATCCGACGAGGTGCCGAGGTGGTACTTCACGTCGCCGGAGCCGCCGACGTCCTCGGGGTTGGAGGCGCCGCCCTGGAACTCCGAAAAGATAGCGGTGAAGGGCTTGCTCATGAAGTTGGCCAGCACGTTGAGGCGGCCACGGTGCGGCATGCCGATTACGACCTCCTTGAGGCCGAGTTGGGCGCCACGCTTGAGGATCTGCTCGAGAGCCGGAATGGTCGCCTCGCCACCGTCGAGGCCAAAGCGCTTGGTGCCGGTGTACTTCCTGTTGAGAAACTGCTCGAAGCCCTCGGCCGCGGTCAGCCGCTCGAGAATGGCGCGCTTGCCGGTGACTGTGAAGTCCGGTTGATTGTTGATCGATTCGATGCGTTCCTGGATCCAGGCTTTCTGCTCGGGATCCTGAATGTGCATGAACTCGACGCCGATCTTGCCGCAATAGGTCGCTCGCACGACCTCGAGGATCTCACGTAGATTGGCGACTTCCAGGCCAAGCACATTGTTGATGAAGATCGGCCGCTCAAAATCGCCGTCGGAAAAGCCGTAACTCATGGGATCGAGTTCGGGGTGCGGCTCGATCGTGCGCAGCCCCAGGGGGTCAAGGTCCGCCTCGAGATGTCCGCGCACGCGATAGGCGCGGATCAGCATCAGGGCGCGGATCGAATCCAGCGTCGCGTTACGGATGTCGCCGGCGTTGAGGTCGCGACCGCCGGCCACGCCTTCCGCCACCGCCGCGACGCTTTCGCCGGCCGGGAGGCTGGCGGCGCCGTTGAAGCTATCGACAAGGGCGCGGGCCTCGTCGTCGAGATCCTCGAAAAAGCGCCGCCAGTCGGCGTCGAATGCGTCGGGTGCGGCGCGGTACTGCCGGTAGATGTCAGCCAGCGCCGCGGCGCTGGATTCAGGAAGATTTGCCTGCGTGTTTGACATTTCCACTTCCGGCCCAGCCGGTGCGACCCGAGCCAAGCCGCCTCATTCAGGTTGTCGCCGCTAACGCTGCATCGCCTCGACCATGCCCTTGCCCAGGCCAGCCGGCGAATCGGCAACGACGAAACCGGCCGACTTCAAGGCCTCGATCTTGTCCTCTGCACCGCCTTTGCCGCCAGAGATGATGGCCCCGGCGTGTCCCATGCGGCGGCCCGGCGGCGCGGTGACGCCGGCGATGAAGCCGCAAATCGGTTTCTTCACTTTCGACGCCCGATAGAATTCGGCGGCGTCCTCCTCGGCGGTGCCGCCGATCTCGCCGATCATGATGATGCCCTCGGTTTCCGGATCGCCGAGGAAGGCATCGAGACAGTCGATGAAGTTGGTTCCGTTGACCGGGTCGCCGCCGATGCCGATACACGTCGACTGGCCGAGGCCGGCCGCCGTGGTCTGGGCGACGGCCTCATAGGTCAGGGTGCCCGAGCGCGAGACCACGCCGATCTTGCCGCGCTGATGGATATGACCGGGCATGATGCCGATCTTGCACTCGTCGGGCGTAATGATGCCAGGGCAGTTCGGCCCGATGAGCCGTGTCGTGGAGCCCTCCAGGACCCGTTTGACGCGCACCATGTCGAGCACCGG
>JAJFGM010000046.1 GCA_021776145.1 Kiloniellaceae bacterium
ACGATCTCGCCGATGTAGGCGCCGCCAAACACGGTGATGGCGATCAACAGCGCGGTGAACTCAGGCTTGATCGCAAACCCGCCGACGAACCGCAGGCCGCGCAGTTCGGGGAAGGTCATGATCGGCGTGTCCGGCGCTCGCCCGGTGAGCAACAACACCGCGAATACCAGCCCGAAGGCCGCGGCCGCGACTGGCCACGCCAGTCGCGCGGCCTGCGGACCAGCACCGCGGGCGCGTTGTCCGGCATAGATTGCCGCCAAACCGGCGACGAACAGAAGCAGAAGATCGCTCGCGCTCATGTCCAGGGTCGGCAGCATCAGGCCGCGATTCGACAGGAATCCGATATCGGCCAAGGGGATCGCCTGGCGCGGCGACGGCAGGTGCGTCAGCACCGCGTACCAGAAAAAGGCCTGCAGGATCAGCGGCACGTTACGGAAGATCTCTACATAGGCCGTGCCGATGATATTGAGGACGAGATTGTTAGAAATCCGGATAAGACCGACGACAACCCCGACGAAGCTGGCCAAGGCCAGGCCGAGCAGGCCGACGATCAGCGTGTTCAACAGCCCCGCCGTCAGCATGCGCCCGTAGGTCGAGCGGTCGCTTACCTCGATGAGGGCAAAGTTGATCGGCCAGCCGGTTGAGCGGTCAAGGAAACCAAATCCGGTGGCGATGCCCTGATCCAGAAGGTTTTGCCGTGCAATCAATATGAACGACAAGGTCAGCCCAACGGCCGCCAGGACGGTGGCCGCCTGGTAGGCCCACGATCTTGCCTTGCGTTTCTTTAAAACCCGGAGCATCGGTCTGCCTTCACCGGTCGCGCGGAACAAAAAAGCCGGAACCCCTAATCGCCTATCGGGGTCCCGGCCGGATCGCCGTCAGTCGAGCACGAGGGTGTAGAGAAGGCCGCCGTTGCTCCAGAGGTGGTTCTTGCCGCGTGGCAATTTGTAAGGCGAGGTCTCGCCAACGGTGCGTTCGTAGATTTCGCCATAGTTGCCGAGTGCCTTGATCACGGTGTAGGCCCAGTCATCGGACAGGCCGAGCCGCGCGCCGATACCCGGCGTCACGCCGAGCAGGCGCTCGACCGAGGCCGAAGGCGGATCGGCGCGCACCGCATCGACATTGGCCTGGGTGATGCCGTTCTCCTCGGCCATCAGCAGGGCCGAGACCATCCAGTTGATCACGTCGATGAAGTTATCGTCACCCTGCCGTGCGGCGATCGATTCCGGCTCCAGAGCCAGGACCTCGTCGAGGATGACGAAGTCCTCAGGCGTTGGGGCGTTGAAGCGCGTGGCGGCCAGGAAGGGCCCGAAGCCGGCCAGGGCGTCGCAGCGCCCGGCATAGAGCGCGGCCCGAAGTTCCTCGCCCTTTTCGAAGTTCAGCGCCTCGTACTCGATACCGCGCGCGCCCATGTAGTCGGCGACGATCCGCTCGATGGAGGTACCGGCGTTGATGCAGAAAACCCCGCCCTCGAGATCGGCGGCCGACTTCGCCCCGAGCTCGGCCCGGGTCAGAATGTTGGTCGGTCCGATAAAGTAGGGCCGCGAGAACTGCAGGCCCAACTCGGTGTCGCGGCTCATGGTCCAACCCGTGACCTTGATGATTACATCGATGTCGCCGGACTGCAGGGCCGGAAAACGCTGCGCCCAGCTCACCGGGATGATCTGCAACTTGTCAGGCGCGCCGAGGATTGCCGTCGCCAGCGCCTTGCAGAACTCGATATCGAAGCCCGTCCATTTGCCCTTGTCGTCAACCTCGGCGAAGCCGAGATAGCTGCCGTTGTGGCCGGTGCAGAGCAGCGAGCCCCGTTCCATGATGGTCTTGACCGTGTCGCCGGACG
Source organism: Kiloniellaceae bacterium (assembly GCA_021776145.1). Classification (GTDB taxonomy): domain Bacteria; phylum Pseudomonadota; class Alphaproteobacteria; order Kiloniellales; family Kiloniellaceae; genus JAJFGM01. The sequence goes on from JAJFGM010000046.1 coordinate 1,841, forward strand.
CGGCCTGCACGGCTTGCGTCGGCATCAGCAGCATTGCCGCGACAAAACCCCCGAGAAGCAACTTATTCATTTCCTGCCCTCCCTCTTTTTTCGCGATCGAATTGCCTGACCAGGCAACCGAATATTCACATGTCGACTTAGTGTCGCCAAATTAATCTTGCCGACACTAAGTCGTCAAGATATTATTGGCCGCCTTGCCGATACCTTTATAGGTCCACCCGAGGAGAGTTCATGGCGCAGCGCGAAAGACCCCGGAGCGAAGGACCCCGGAGCGAAAGGCCCTGGAGCGAAAGGCCCTGGAGCGAAAGGCCCTGGATATGACGGTCGCGACTGTCGAAAGAACGCGGCCCAATCGCGGCCAAGGCAGCAAGCACGTCTACGACGCGCTTTATCGCGAGATCATCACCCTGAAGCTGGACCCCGGCGCGCCGCTCGACGAAACGACGCTGGCACGCCGCTTCGGCATGTCGCGCTCGCCGATTCGCGAAGCCTTGATTCGGCTGTCCGGGCAGGGCCTCGTCGTCATGCTGGCCAACCGCAGCACTTTGGTGGCGCCGCTGGATCTCATCTCCTTTCCGAAATACGTCGAAGCCCTCGACCTGACACAGCGCATCACCACCCGCCTCGCGGCGGACCTGCGGACCGAGGGCGACATCGCCGAGATCGCGGCGGCGGCGCGGCGCTTCGAGGCGGCGGTCGAAAAGGACGACCATCTGGAGATGTCGGCGACCAACCGTGATTTTCATCTGGAAATCGCCAAGGCGGGCAAGAACCCCTACCTGACCCGGCAGTACGCCACCCTGCTCGACGAGGGGCGCCGTATCCTTCACATCCACTTCGGTTATCTCGCCAAGTCGGCAGGCGAGCGCCTGATGACCGACGATCATCAGGAAATGCTGGATGCCATCGCCGCGAGGGACGCCGATCGTGCCGAAGCCTTGGCCCATGCGCATACGCTGCAATTCCGCGACCGTTTCTTTCGTTTCATGCGCCTGAACCACGCCGAGAACTACAGCCTGGCGCCGTCGATCGGCGTCGGCGCGGGGCGCGACTTCGAAGGGAAAAACGATGAAACCGCAGCCTAGCGAGGTCACCACCCACGACGCCGAACTGGACCCGCGCAATGCGGCGCTGCGGATCTACGTCAACGGCGGTATCGTGCCGCGCGACGAGGCCAAGATTTCGGTTTACGACTCCGGCTTCATGCTCGGCGACGGGGTTTGGGAAGGCCTGCGCCTCTACAACGGCCGTTGGGCCTTTCTCGAAGAGCATCTCGACCGCCTGTTCGAGGCCGCCAAGGCGATCGACCTCGACATCGGCATGACCCGCGACCAGGTGGTCCAGGCGCTCGATGCCACGGCGGCTGCGAACGGCATGACCGGCGACGTCCATGCCCGCCTGATGATCACCCGCGGGATCAAGGATAAGCCGTTTCAGGATCCGCGCCTGTCGACTTCGGGCGCGACGGTCGTCATCATCATGGAATTCAGCAAGGCGGTGTTGGGCGGCGCCATACGCCTGCATACCGTGCCGATCTATCGCGGCCTGCCGGTGACCCAGGATCCGAAGCTGAACTCGCACTCCAAGCTCAACTGCATCCTCGCCGGCATTCATGCCCAGAAGGCCGGCGCCGACGAGGCCTTGATGCTCGACCCCCAGGGTTTCGTCAACACCACCAACTCCTGCAACTTCTTCATCGTGCGCAAGGGCGCGGTCTGGACCTCGACCGGCGACTACTGCATGAACGGCATCACCCGCCAAAAGGTCATCGACGTCTGCCGCGCCGCCGGCATCCCGGTCTTCGAACGCAACTATTCCCTGCTCGAGGCCTACGGCGCCGACGAGGCCTTTATCACCGGCACCTTCGGTGCCCAGACCCCGGTTGCCGACATCGACGGCCGACGGATCGGCGACGGCGCGGCCGGCCCAATGCTGCACCGCATCCGCGGACTTTATAAGGAGCTCGTCGCGGCAAACACCGGGGGGTGACGTCGTCGCCAGGCTTCTGGCCCAAAGACCCCCAAGAACGCAAGATCGAGCGATACCCCCCACATCCCGCTTGTCCCGCGCCACGCCCGCGCGTAGGTTCCCGCTTCGATAAATGCGAGGCAGTTCGATGATCAAAGCGGTTACCTTCGACCTTTGGGACACCATCGTTCACGACGATTCCGACGAGCCCAAACGCCAGGCCGAGGGTCTGCGCAGCAAACGCGACGAACGCCGGCATCTGGTCTGGCAGGCGCTTGAACGTCATGCGCCGACCGACTTGGAAAAGGTCGAGCTGGCCTACGACACGGCCGATGCCGGATTCAACGTGGTGTGGAAGGAAAACCACATCAACTGGACCGTCGATCAGCGCCTGCGGGTGGTTCTGCAGGGCCTTGGCCGCAGCCTGCCCAAGGCCGACTTCGCCAAGCTGATCGAGGACACCGGCCGCATGGAGGTCGACATCTCGCCCGACCTCATCGACGGCATCGGACCGGCGCTGGCCGAATTGGCGACGCGCTACAAGCTCTCCATCGTCTCGGATTCCATCGTCACGCCCGGCACCGGCCTGCGCGCCATCCTGGAGAAGTACGACCTGAAGAAGTACTTCACCGGCTTTGCCTTTTCTGACGAGGTCGGGCATTCGAAGCCGCACCGTTCGATGTTCGACAGCGCCGCCGAACAGCTCGGCGTCGAGCTTGGCGAAATCGTCCACATCGGCGACCGCGACCACAACGACGTCAAGGGGCCGCACGCCATCGGCGCCAAGGCCATTCTCTTCACCGCCTCGCGCCCCGACGACAAGAACAACACCACCGCCGATGCGATCTGCGAACATCACCGTGACCTGCCGGCTATCATCGACCGCCTGGCGCAAGCCTGAAGCCCTCAGCAAGCCTGAAGTACTGGACAACCGACAGCGGAGCCCGACAGCCATGAACCCACGCTTTCTCGTCGTCGACGGCTACTCCCGCGAGGGCCGCGAAGACCTGCGCGCCGGCGGCGCCACGCCGGCCGGCGAGCTCTACAAAAAAATGCTGCAGTCCTGCGCCCCGGGCTGCGAGGTCGAGATCCTCTGTCCGGCCGATCCCGGCGCCAAACTGCCGAGTGGCGCGGCCATCGAACAGTACGACGGCATCGCCTGGACCGGCTCCAGCCTGACCATCTTCAAACCCGACCCCAAGGTGACGCCGCAGATCGAGTTCGCCAAGGCCGCCTTCGAAGCCAAGGTGCCGAGTTTCGGCAGCTGCTGGGCGGCGCAGATCGCCGTCATCGCGGCCGGCGGACTCTGTGCCGAAAATCCCAAGGGCCGCGAAATGTTCATCGCCCGCAAGGTGGCGCTGACCGACGTCGGCCGCGGCCATCCGCTCTACAGCGGCAAGAAGTCGGTCTTCGACGCCTTCATCAGCCACGATGACGAGATTACCCACCTGCCGGCCGGCGCCGTGCTGCTGGCTTCGAACGACTTCACCCGGGTGCAGTCGGTCGCCGTGACCCACAAGGGCGGCACCTTCTGGGGCCTGCAGTACCATCCCGAGTACGATCTGCACGAGATGGCGCGGCTTTGCTACTGCCGCAAACAAAAGCTGACCGACAAGGGTTTCTTCAACGACATGGACAAGGCCCAGGCCTTTGTCGACCTGTTGGAAGCTTTGCACCAGGACCCCAGCCGCCGCGACATCGCCTGGCTGCTCGGCGTCGACGAGGACATCACCAACGCCGACGTCCGCCAGGCCGAGGTGCGCAACTGGATCGACCTCCTGGTCCTGCCCTCTATGCGCCATTAAGATAACCCATGGCCGCCGCTCAAACCGAGGCCCCAGCCCGAGCCCAAGCCCGAGCCTGGCAACGCATGCTCTCCGGCCGCCGGCTCGACCTGCTCGAGCCCTCGCCGCTGGACATCGAGATCGAGGACATCGCGCACGGCTTGAGCCGCGTCGCCCGCTGGAACGGCCAGACCGACGGCGACTGGGCCTTCAACGTCGCTCAGCACTCGCTGCTGGTCGAGGCCGTCGCCGGCCGCATCAAACCGAAACTTGAGATGCACTGGCGCCTCGCGGCACTGCTGCACGATGCCCCGGAGTACGTCATCGGCGACCTCATCTCGCCCTTCAAGGCCGCCGTCGGGCTCGATTACAAGGCACTGGAAATACGCCTGCTGCACGCCATCCATCTGCGCTTCGGCATCGCCGCCGAACCGCCGGAAGCGGTGCGCAAACTGATCAAGCGGGCCGACCGCGTCGCCGCCTTCCTCGAAGCCACCCAACTGGCCGGTTTCAGCCTCACCGACGCGCGGCGCTACTTCGGCCACCCCCGCGGTTATGACGACTTCCACCTGGCGCCGACCCGGCCCGACCGCGCCAAGAAAGATTTCCTCAAACGGTTTTCCGCGCTGCACAAGAAAGGCTGACCCGAGGCGTCGCGGCGCCGGCGGGGTGGTGTGCTCCGGGCAGAACGGGCTATAAGCAGCAGCCATGCAGAGCCCAACCGCCCAGAACTCCACCGAC
>JAJFGM010000451.1 GCA_021776145.1 Kiloniellaceae bacterium
ACGCGCGCCAAGGCGTCTTCCGGCAAACTTAGAAGATCCTGTCCCTCGAATGTGACATTCCCCCGGGCGATGCGGCAGCCTCTTTTCGGCAGCAGGCGAATGAGAGCGCGGCTCATTACCGTCTTGCCCGAACCACTCTCGCCGACGATGCCCAGGACCTCGCCCCGGGCGAGGTCAAATTCGAGGCCCTCGACAACCCGGTGCCAACCGCCATTAGCCGCGAACTCCACGGCCAGGTCGCGAACCGCCAAAATTGGCGCGCCGGTCACTCCTTGGTTCCAAGCAGCTGTGCAAGTCCATCGGCGATGAGCGAGAACCCCAGGGACAAGGTGACGATTGCCAGTCCCGGGAACAGGCAGATCCACCAGGCGGTGGACAGGAATTGCTGGCCGTCCGCGATCATGACACCCCACTCAGCGGCAGGCGGCTGGGCACCGAGTCCGAGATAGCTCAAGGAAGACCCCAGCAGGATGACCAAGACCATGTCGGTCATGGCAAAAACGACACTGGGTGAAATCGCGTTGGGCAGCAAATGTCGCAGCATGATGCGCCGTTTGCTGTAGCCCAGGGTCCGGGCCGCGCTGATAAAGTCGCTGCTCTTCAGTATCAACACCTGCGACCGGATCAACCGGGCATAGGACACCCAGCCGACCATGGCCAAGGCGATGTAGAGGCTCGTCAAACCGGGGCCGAGGATGGATATGATGGCAATCACCAACACGAAGAAGGGAAAAGCGATGGTGACTTCGAGAATGCGCATCAGGATGGCATCAATCGCCCCGCCGAAGTAGCCGGCAACGAGACCGATGAGATTGCCGATCAGAAAGGGGAAAATGACGCCAAAAAAACCTATTTGCAGGTCGACGCGCGCGCCATGAATGATCCGAGACAGGATATCTCGGCCAAAGTTGTCGGTTCCCAGCCAACGGGTGAAGCTCGGAGCCTGCAGGGCAGCGGAAATGTCCTGCTCGATTGGCGTGTAGGGCGATACCAGATCCGCGGCCAAAGCCAGGAAAATCCATGTGCCCGATACCGCCAGGCCAAGCACCAGCGTGACTGGCAGGCCCCGCCAGTTCAACTTGCGTTTCTCCTCCCTCGGCAGTGTCAGGCTCATGGGTTGATCCGGGGGTCGAGGGCGACGTTGATAATATCGACCAAGAAGTTCGTCCCGATGATGCCGATGGCGAAAAACAAGGTAACTCCCTGAACCAGCATGTAGTCGCGGGTGAAAATAGAGGTCACCATCAGCTGACCCATCCCGGGAATCGAGAAAACCGTCTCGACCACGACGGTGCCACCGATCAGCCAGGAAAAGGCGATGCCCATGAGATTCACCGTCGGTACGAGGGAATTGGGCAGAACGTGACGGAAAAAGAGCGCCCGGTCGCTCATGCCCTTCGAGCGGGCCGTCTGCACGTAGTCCGCCTGCATTTGATCGATGAGCGTGGCCCTCAGGTTCCGCGTCAGGACCGGCGCCAAGGCAATGGCTATGGTCAGTGCCGGCAGAAAGAGATGGTGCAGATGCTGAAGGAACCCGTCGCCATAGCCGGAAACCGGGAACCAGCCCAGGCCGACCGAGAAGACCATGATCAAAATGATGCCAAGCCAAAAGGCGGGCAGGCCGATGCCGGCCGTACAGAACATGCGCACCAGATGATCCGGCAATCGCCGTTCGTTACGCGCAGCGGTGATCGCCAGAGTCATCGCCAACACCACGGTCAACACCAAGGCGTAGCCGAGCAGAAAGACAGTGGGTGCGAGACGCTCCAGAATAACCTCGATCACCGGAATACGGTAAATGATCGAGGTGCCCATTTCGCCCTGAAGCAGGTTGTAGAGAAAATAGAAGTACTGAAGTGCGAGGGGCTCATCGAGGCCATATTGCTCACGCACCGAGGCGATGATACTGGCCTTGGCGCGCGGCCCCAGCAACACGCGGACAGGGTCGCCGGGAATGGAGCGCACCAAAACAAAGGTGATCAGGCTGACACCGAACAGGACGGGAATGGTCTGAATCGGGCGGAAAAGTACAAATTTAAAGCGTTCCATGGCCCTGGTCTCACGTCATCCTCGATGATTGTCAAGGAATGAGAGCAGCGTATCGAAATAACTCTCGGGCTCTTCATAGAACGGCATGTGTGAGCTATTTTTGAACACTTTAATGATCGAGTTGGACAAGGCCTGGTGCATGCGCATGGAGCAAGCCGGGGTAAGCTCATCGTGCAGGCCACAGACCACCAGGGCTGGCTCGGCGATCGCATGCATCTCGGCGAGACGCGACCAATCCTTGTAGTTTCCGGTGAAGGTGAATTCGTTGGGACCCTGCATGGTGCCGTAGACATCCATGTTCCAGTCCGCAAGAGAGCTTTTGAGCGGCGCCGGCCAGGCGTCGAGCCGACAGACGTGGCGGTGATTAAGCAGGGTGACGGCCGCTTCGTACTCCGCATGATCGAGGCTCCCTTCCGCTTCGCGCCGCAGCATCATCTCGATCGTCTCCGGACCCAGGGCGGCGCGCAATCGGTTGAGCTCGCCGACCAGATGGGGAATATCGCCGGCACCGTCGGCGAGGATCAGGCTCTTGATGTGCCCGGGAAATGTCAGGACGAAATCGGTTGCCAGGAATGTCCCCCAGGAGTGGCCGAGCAGGTGAAACCGGGGCAGATCGAGGGCACGTACGATCTGCGCCAACTCCTGGACGTATCTCGGTACGTTCCAAAGCGAGAGATCGTCGGGTTTGTCTGAACGGCCGCACCCCAATTGATCGTAAGCGATGACCCGGTAACCACGATCGGCAAGCCAGGCGTGGGGTGCGCGCAGATAGTCGCAGGGCAATCCCGGCCCGCCATTAAGACAAAGCAAGACCTCTTCCCCGCCGCCGAAGCTATCGGCGAGCACCTTGTAGCCGCCGTCGATGTGGATCGTGATGGTCTCGTCCGCAGGCCGTTCGTCCCACATTTCCACCTCTCAGACCCGAGTACTGGATTGCCGCATGCCTGTTCCGGCGTTCGCTTCATGCCTGGGCGCGGAGAAACGCCTGGAGTTCCCGAAAATAGACCTCGGGTTCTTCAATGAAGGGCGTGTGGGAGCTATTTTTGAAAACACGTAGCTGGGCGTTCGGCATGGCCTGCTGCATTTTCATCGCGCAAGCCGGCCCGAGTTCGTCATGCATGCCGACGGTGATCAGCGCCGGATGGGTGATACGGTGCATCTCCGGTATGCGGTTCCAATCCTTGAGATTGCCGACATAGAGGAACTCGTTGGGACCCTGCATGGTGCCATAGACATTCTTATTCCAATCGTCCAGCGAGCGGTGCAGCGACGCTGGCCAGGAATCGAGACGGCAGACGTGGCGGTGATTGAGGATCGTGATCGCCGCCTGATACTCCGGATGATCCAAGGTGCCCTCGGCCTCATGGTGTTGCAGCATGGCGACGGTCTCGGGCCCGAGCGCCTCACGTAGGCGGTTCAACTCGGTTATCAGATGGGGCATGTCACCGCATGTGTTCTCGAGGATCACCGTCTTCAGGCTGTCCGGGTAGGTCAGCGCATATTCGATGGCGAGCCAGCCACCCCAGGAATGGCCCAACAGGTGGACCCGGCCGAGCCCCAGCGCCTGCCGTACGGTCTCCACCTCTTCGACGTAGCGCGCGATGGTCCAGAGACCCTTGTCGTCGGGCTTGTCGGAAGCGCCGCAGCCCAGCTGATCGTAGGTGACCACCCGGTAGCCCTGATCGGCGAGGACCAGATGGGGATCGCGCAGGTAGTCGCAAGGCAGCCCCGGTCCGCCATTCAGCAGAAAGACGACATCGTCGCCCCCTCCATAGCTGTAGGTCACGACCTCGTAGCCGTCGATCTTTACACGAACTGTTTCATCCGCTTCGCGACTCTCGGCCATTGTTGCCTCTCTTGCCCGTTTCGTTCGCTTCTTGTGGGCGCTCAGTTTGCAAAGCAAACGGACAGGACGTCAAGGTGACTTGCTTACTGGCTCTTCTCATCGGGAAATGAGGGCTATTCTCGGCACGATTGTTCAGTCGACCACCTGTCTCGTGGCGCTTTTTGAGTCCCGGATCACCCAGCGCCGCGCCGTGGGAGCGCAGCTTGTCGGTCACCACGGACATCGGTGAATTTCCCTGCTTTCGCAGCAGTTTCCGAATCAACTTCTCGACGGCGCGTTTATCGCGCCGCGGCTGCACCAGGATATCGAGAACCTCGCCTTCAGCATCGACAGCGCGCCACAGATACATCTGGCGTCCACCCGGAGCCAGGCTATGATCGGGCGCTGAAGTTGCCCAGGGATCCCACCATGCGTGTGTTCACCGCGTCGCTCGGAACCGAAACTAATACTTTCTCGCCGCTGCCCAGCGGGCAGGCCCTGTTCGAGACCACATACATGGTTCGCGGTGGCGCCTACGGTGAAAACCCGGACCTGTTCGCGCTACCGATGATCGTGTTCCGCGATCAAGCACGCGCGCTTGGCTGGGAGGTGGTTGAGAGCCTGTGCACTTTCGCTGTCCCTGCCGGTCCGACCACCCAGTCGGTCTACGAGGCCTATCGCGACGAGATCCTAGACGACTTGCGCCGCGCCCTGCCGGTTGACGCCGTGCTGTTGAGCTTGCACGGCGCCATGGTGGCGGAAGAGACGGAGTCTTGCGAGACCGACCTGGTCCGTCGGGTTCGCGAGGTCGTGGGGCCGACAATACCGCTCGGTGTCGAACTTGACCTGCACTGTCATCTGACGCCGGCCCTCGTGGCTCTGGCAGACGCAATCGTGATCTTCAAGGAATATCCGCATGTCGATGCCGCCGATCGTGCCAGCGAACTGTTCGATATCATCGCCGGCCAGGTCGAAGGCCGTTTGAAGCCGCGGATGGACGTGTTCGACTGTCGCATGATCGGCCTTTACCCGACAGTGATGGAGCCTTTTGCCGGTTTCCTCCGGGAAGTACAGGCAATGGAGGGTCATGACGGGGTGCTGTCGATCTCGATCGCGCACGGCTTCCCTTGGGGCGACGTCAGCGAACTCGGCACCAAGGTGCTTGTGGTCAGTGACGACGCTGACGGCAGCGCGCTGGCCGGCCTATTGGGTCGGCGCCTGCGCGAGCTGCGCGACCGGATCGAGCCACCATGGTTGCCGTTGGACGAGGCGTTGGACCGTGCGGTAAGGGCGCCGGTCGGGCCCATCGTGATCGGCGATGTCGCTGACAACGCTGGCGGCGGCGCACCGTCGGACGCGACCTTCGTCCTGCGCCGCCTGCTGGAACGCGGCATGACGGACGCGGCGGTAGGCTGTTTCTGGGACCCGGAGGCAGTAAGGCTAGCGCAGGAAGCCGGCGAGGGCGCCACCTTGCGACTGCGGTTAGGCGGAAAGCTCGGCCCAACGTCTGGCGATCCGCTGGATGTGGTCGCAACCGTCAGGCAACTGGGTACAGACGTATATCAACACTATCTCGGCGGGTCCCGCGCTCGCATGGGTGACTCGGCAGCATTGTCGGTCGAGGGTATCGACGTCATCGTCAATGCCGTGCGTTGCCAAACTTTCAGCCCAGACGCCTTTACCAATCTCGGCGTCGATCCGGCCGAACGTCGCTATGTGGTGGTTAAATCCATGAACCATTTCCGCGCCGGCTTCGACGGAATCGCCAGCGCCAGCCTTTACGCCACCTCGCCCGGAGCAATGAACGTCGATTATCCGGGTATCCCATACCGTCGTGTGCGTCGGCCAATCTTTCCGCTGGACGATTGCGCCGCCACTTGGCGCGACTAGGCCGACGCGCTCAACGCCCATATTCCTGACGCTCCACGATCCCTAATAACATCGAGCATTAACTGAGACTCAATTAGGGGGATTCCCAGGCAGACGAAAGTCTAAATCAATAGGGCGAACGGGTTTTGAGGTTCGCCATGGGCAGAGCGGTTGGTTTGCTCGAAGATTTTGAGGGGCTCGGTTTGCGGCGCTTGGCCAAAGCCTCGAAGGATGTGTGCCAGAGCCGCCGGCTTTTTGCCCTTGCCGAGATTTACGATGGTGGCAGGCGTACGGACGCGGCGCGCATTGGCGGTGTCGGGCTTCAAGTGATCAGGGAAATTATTTGACGGAGCAGGGAATTGCCGTAGGTTCCAATCCTGGGCACGCAACCAACTTTATTCGCTGCTTGTCGCCTCGCGAATTCCGATGTTGGTCTGACCGCATCAAGGGCCCACGGGAGCCTTTCTCCAACCAATTTGACTTTCCTGAGTCGCTCTCGAAAGTCATGTCCGGAATCACCCCAATTTCGTCCGGGTTGCCCCTGATTCCAATCCTGGATAGGGCGTGCCGCTGAAGGGAAGTATTGATGCTGTGGACGGCGCCCCACGCGGCATCGATGTGCCAAAGTGGTAGCTGTTAGAGACCACATGAAGGGGAGCCGTCCGAGATGAGGATTAGCACGATTGGTCTGGATATCGCGAAGAACGTCTTTCAGGTTCACGGCGTCGATGAGGCAGGCGCTGCGGTTATCCGCAAGCAGCTGAGGCGCAGCCAGGTTCTGGCCTTCTTCGAGAAACTGCCGCCCTGCCTCGTCGGTATCGAGGCCTGCGCCACATCGCATCACTGGTCGCGCGAGCTGCAGGCCTTGGGTCATGA
>JAJFGM010000452.1 GCA_021776145.1 Kiloniellaceae bacterium
AAAAGGTGCTGCCCGATGAACGTTTCCCGCGCTGACCCGGCGCGCGCGGCCGGCCTTCGACGGGGCCGGTTCGAAATTGGCCGTGCCGCCTTTCGCGGTCTGTCGGTATTGGCTGCGGTCGTTGTGATGACGGCGACGGCCGCATGGGCGCAAACCACGGTCATTCAATCCGACGGCAGCACGCTACAGACCATCGAGGGAGCCAGCGAGCAGGGCACGCCGCCGACGGGTGCCGTCAACGCGCCGATCTCCTTGGCCCCGGTCAAGGCGCCCCAGCCGCTCGCGAACGAAAACGCCGCGCCGCCAAGCGGGACGATATTGCCGCTTCTGCAAAGACCGCCGGATGGGCAATCGGGCGGACAAGCGGGAACGCAGCCGAGCGCCGTCGCGACACCGCAGCCGGCCAAGGGCATCGAAGTCGATACCCTGGCGGACATCGAACTCGATTCCCTCGGTGTGCTCGATTCCGGGGACGGTGGCCTCGGCTTGGAAACCTGGAACGGCAGCGACCGCAGCGTCATCGAACGCCTGCTGTCGCGGATGCCCGGCAAGGTCTCTTCGCCGGCCTTGCGTGACCTCGCGGTACGCTTGCTGTTGTCGAGCGCGACGGCGCCGATTCGTTTGACCTTGGCCGCTCAAGCCGGCCAAGGTGGCGAGGTCGGTGGCAACAGCCTGTTACGCCATCGCCTCGACCGGCTCGCGGCGCTTGGCGAGACGGCCGGCCTCAACACCCTATTGCGCGCCATCCCACTGCGTTTCGATGACGAGGCCGTTGCCCGTTTGCGGGTGAACGGCGCGCTGCTGGAAGGCGACCTGGAAACCGCCTGCCGGCTCGTCCAGAACGGTATCTCGCTCTATCATCAGTCGGTCTACTGGGCCAAGGCCCTGGTATTCTGTCAACTTGCCAACGATCAAGCGGACCAAGCGATGCTCGGTCTCGACATCTTGCGCGAAACAGAGTCCAGCGATGATCCGACTCTGGCCGCGCTGATGGCACATGTCACCGGCACGCAGATGCCCGATCTTGCCGGAAGCGCCGTCACCGCACTCGACTTTGCCATCCTGCGCCACTTTGCACTGCCTCTGCCAACGGATCTGGCCAGGGTGGCGGACCTCGGCCTTGCCGTTGCTCTGGCACAGATGGAGTCGGCGCCGCTCGAGCAACGCGTCATGGCGGCGGAACGCGCCGCCGCCGCGGGAGCCGCGGATGCGGCGTTACTGGGTCGGGTCTACGACAGCTTCAGTTTTTCGCCGGATGAGCTCAACAGCGCCATTTCCGCCGCTGCCGAACGCGACGGAGCGACCGGCCGCGCGTTGCTGTATCAGTCGGCCCGGCAACAGCCCATCGCCGTGGCGCGCGCCGAGATCTTGCGCGTCATGCTCGCCGCCGCTATGGCCGAGGGCTCCTACCCGGCGCTCTTGCCGCTTCTTATGCCAATTCTCGCCGAAGTGCCGGCGATGCCGGAACTCGACTGGTTTGCCGAAACGGCGGCGCGGGCGCTTTATGTCGGTGGGCGCCACGAACTGGCCGCCGCCTGGGCAGGAATCGCCCGCCAGGCCGAGGTGAATGCTGGCGAACCCGGCGGCATGACCATCGGCATCTGGCCCTTCGAACGTCTCGCGAAGGCCACGCCGCAAACCGCGATCAGCGACCTTGCCAGTTGGCGCCGCGGCCGCGAGGACAGCGGCGGTGGCAGCGCGGCGGCACAGCAGGCGTTACTGCTGCTCGCGTTCCGCGCCCTCGGCGAAAGCGATTCCTTGAGCTGGGCGCAGGTGATGCTTGGCCAGGAGTCGGTGGCCGATGCATCGGTCGCGGCCGCGCCCCTCGATTCCGACGCTCTCTACGCCTTGATCGACGCCGGCGCGGCCGGCCGCCTGGGGGAAACGGTACTCTTGTCTGTCATTCTCTTGGGCGAAAACGGCCCGACGGCGAGCAACCGGGTCGCCCTCGGTGCCGTGCTCACCATGCTGGCGCAAGTCGGACTTGACCGCGAAGCGCGGGCCCTGGCCATGGAGGCCGCGGTCGGCAGCGGCATTTGACGCCTGGCCCCGCCGCGATCCAGCGGGCGCCACCGCGACAGCCGGAGCGCAGAGCCATGCCCGATCACCGGGAAATCTTTTTAGAAATGCTGGCCGCCGAGCGTGGTGCCGCGGCGAATACCCTTGAGGCTTATCGCCGCGATCTGCGGCACCTGGCCGACTTCCTTGCAACTGGCGGGCGTGGCGGAATCGACACTGTCGGCACCGCGGATTTGCGTGCGTTTCTCGCCGCGCTGACGGCCGCCGGGCTGCTGCCACGCACGGCGGCGCGGCGCTTGTCGGCATTGCGCCAGTATTATCGCTTTCTCCATAGCGAAGGCCTTCGCGACGATGATCCGACGGCAACCCTCGACTCGCCACGCCAAGGGCGTGCCCTGCCCAAGATCCTGAGCGAAGACGAGGTGGAGCGGCTGCTGGCGCAGGCGCGGCGGCAGCCCGGGCTGGAAGGCGCGCGCCTCGTGGCGATCCTCGAGTTGCTGTACGCCACCGGACTTCGGGTCTCCGAGTTGGCAAGCTTGCCGCTATCCGCCGCTTTCCGCGACCCGCGCGTGCTGATTGTCGAAGGCAAGGGGGCCAAGGAACGCATGGTGCCCTTGAGCGAGCCGGCGCTGCAAGCCATGCAAGCCTACCGGCAGGCTCGCGCTCATCATCTCGCCCAGCCGCGCGCCGGCAAGCGCGCCAACAAGGCGGTCGAATCGAAGTGGTTGTTTCCATCCGGCGGGCGCGGTGGTCATTTGACGCGGCAACGCATCGGCCAGTTGCTCAAGGCGTTGGCGCTCGACGCCGGCATTGATCCCAGCAAGATCTCGCCGCACGTGCTGCGTCATGCCTTTGCCAGCCACCTGCTCAATCGCGGCGCCGACCTGCGTTCGGTGCAACAAATGCTCGGTCATGCCGATATTTCGACGACCCAGATCTATACGCACGTCCTCAACGAGCGTCTCAAGGCGTTGGTGCGCGACCATCACCCGCTCGCCAAGGGCGGGCCCCTCGCCAAAGATGGGTAGCTCGAGCCGTGCGGCTTCGCGGCGGCTCGTATGATTCGGACGTTTGGTGTCCTTCCAAACCTGAAATTCAATGGCTTGATTTTCAGAATCAGGACACTGACGGAGCGCGCCACCGGCGATTTTGGCCCCAACAACGGCGGGGGCGCCGGCTTTTATCGGCTTTATGGGTTGAAACCGCCTGTCTCTTTGAGGATATTCGCCCGGATCCAAGGTGGGGCGGGCGCCCTACGGCAACAGTTATCACCCAAAGAGGGGTCTTCATGAGTTTCACCATCGTCGAGCAGGTGCAGCCGCGCCTGAACCGCAGCGAGTTGGCCGTGCCGGGCAGCAACCCGAAACTTTTCGCGAAGGCCGCCGAGTCCGCTGCCGACGTCATCTTTCTCGATCTTGAAGACGCCGTGGCACCCGACGACAAAGAGCAGGCACGCAAGAACATCATCAAGGCCTTGAACGAGCTTGACTGGGGCAGCAAGACCCTGTCGGTGCGCATCAACGGACTCGACACGCACTACATGTATCGCGACGTCATCGACATTATCGAGCAGGGCGGCGAGCGCCTCGATCTTTTCATGATTCCCAAGGGGGGGACCGCCGCCGACATCTATGCGGTCGACATGCTTGTGACCCAGGCCGAAGATGCCGTAGGCCGCAAAAAGCGCCTCGGGTTCGAGATGATCATCGAAACCGCGCTCGGCATGGCCAATGTCGATGCCATTGCCGCCGCGTCGCCACGCAATGAAAGTCTGCATTTCGGGGTTGCCGATTATGCCGCGTCGACCAAGGCGCGGACCACGGTCATTGGTGGTCCCAACAAGCGCTATGGTGTCCTCACCGACGCTGAAGGCGATGCGCCGCGCGACTACCACTGGGGGGATATGTGGCACTATGCCGTGGCCCGCATGGTCGTCGCGGCGCGGGCCAACGGCCTGCGGCCGATCGATGGACCCTTCGGCGATTTTTCCGACCCCGAGGGTTTTCGCGCCCAAGCCAATCGCGCAGCGGTGCTCGGCTGCGAAGGCAAGTGGGCCATCCATCCCAGCCAGATCGAACTCGCGAACGAAGTCAACACGCCATCGGCGGAAGAGGTCGACAAGGCCAAACGCATCCTCAAGGCGATGCGTCAGGCACAAAAAGAAGGCCGCGGCGCCGTGGCCCTGGACGGCCGATTGATCGATATCGCTTCGATCAAGCAGGCCGAGGTGATGGTGAAAAAGGCGCGGCAGGTTGCCAAG
>JAJFGM010000453.1 GCA_021776145.1 Kiloniellaceae bacterium
GATCTTGAGCACGACGGCCATGGCTTCAGAGATGTTGCGCTGTTGCTGCATCTTGTCGAGCGTGATGCCCTGCTTTGCGAACTTGCGGATCGAGATCGAGGGGCCGTCGATTGCCAGGGGCGGAATGATGATGTTGACGCGGCTGCCGTCCATGAGCCGGGCGTCGACCAGCGGACTGGACTCGTCGACGCGACGACCGATTTGGGAAACGATGCGGCGCGCGATGTTAAGCAGGTGCTCGTTGCTCTGGAACTTGATGTCGCTCAGTTCCAACTTGCCCTTGCTCTCGACGTAGACCTGGTTGGGCCCGTTGACCATGATATCGGTGACGCTGTCGTCGGCGAGCAGGGGTTCCAGTGGACCCAGGCCCAGCATGTCGTCGAGCATAATCTCGACGATGGCTTGCTGTTCCGGCAGGTTGAGGTGCAGCTTCTCGTCACCGGCGACTTCATTGACAATCTCGGTGACCTGTCGGGCCAAGTCCTGACGCGGCAATTGCGAGGCGGCCGACACGTCGAGCCGTTCCATCACCAGCGGATGAATGGTCTTCTTGGCGGCGGCGACCGAGGGTGCCAAGGTATTGTGCGAGGTCGTGCTTTGCACATGCAGCGTCGGCTGCAGCGAGTCGGGCATCTCGATCGGTGCAAGTTTTTGCAGGCTCTCGGAGAGACCAGGGTCGCTGCCCTCGGGGGACAGCAGCCATTCGATCAACGCCGCGACCAGTTTGCGGCGTTCCAACAGGTTGCACTTGATGCCGTTGCGTTCGAGTTCGCGGCTGACCAGCTGGCCGATACGCAAGGCCAGCTCGGGGCGCGGCACGTTCGCCGGTTCGTCGCCCTCGAAAACCGCCATCACCAAGGGGCGCAGTTGATCGAGACAGGCGTCCAGATTTAATCCGGGCGGCGCCGTGGCGGCGGTTGGCAAAGCCTCCACCACGGTTTCGCTGTCGTCGCTAATATTGGCCGTGTCCGACATCTATTCTCTAAACCTTCTTGGGTTTGCCGAACCAGCCGCGCTTCGCCTTTTCCTGTTTCTGCGGCTGCTCCAGTTCGACGCATTTGTCGATGAACTTACGCATTGCCTTGGCGACTTTGCCGCGTTTGTCGACCTGCACGACGGGCTGACCGGTGTTGATGGCCTTGTTGAAGGCCTTGGGCACGTCCTGTAGCTGCATGTCGATGCGGCGGCCGAGGGCTTTCTGGAACTCGCCCGGCGGCATGGCCTGCGCATTGCCGCCGGTACGGTTGGCGACCACGGTGATCGGTTTATCCGGCGCAATCTCGGCGATGCTGGCAAGCAGGCGGATGGAATCGCGCAGGCTTGGCAGGTTCAATTCCGTCACCACGACGACCCGTGTCGCGGCCTCGAAAACACGCGAGCGATACGCCGGTGCGGTGCGTGGCAGGTCGATGACGATAACGTCGTTGTTGCGGCCCAAGGCCTCGAGCAGAACGTCGATGGCATTTGGATTGAAGCGTTGTTCGCCGGCGCTGTTCTCCTCGGTCGCCATGATCGACAAGGTGTCGTTCATCTTCGCGGTGGCCGAGGAGATGAACAGACTGTCGATGCGCGAGGGATTCTCCAAGGCTTCGCGCAGGCCGCGCGTCGGCTCCAGATCGAGCGACAGCGCCGCCGTGCCGAACTCAAGATCGAGATCGACCAGGGCCGTGCGTTGTTTAAGGTCGTCCGACAGCATCCAGGCAAGGTTGATGGCGAAGCTGCTGGCGCCGGCGCCGCCGCGGGCGCCGATAACAGCGATACGCTCTTGCACCTTGGCAATCTGTTCGACGCTGCTTGGCGCGGCTTGCTGGTCGGTGCGCAGCAAGGCCGAGGCCAGGGCTTTCTCGGTGACCGGCTTGACGAGATAGTCGGTCGCGCCGACATCGATGATCTCGCGGTACAGCGTGATGTCGTTGACGGCACCGATGCCAATGATGCGGGTCTCCTCGCCGATCGCCGCGGTCAGCGACATCATCGCCGTCAGCGGCGAGGCGGCGTCCGAGACATCGACGATCAACACCGTCGGCGGGTGCGACTCCGACAGATACTCGATGACCTGCTGTGTCGCGCCGTCACGCACCAACGGTTCGGCGAAGTACTCGCGTGTCACCGCCGCCACGACGTTATGGGTTTGGTTGTCCCCCACAAAGGCGACGCACTCGGCGGCAACCGAGTCTGCGTTCTTGCCTTCGGTGAGATCTTCGACCGCGCTCATGGTCAGTTCGTCACCTCGTTGATGATCGGTTTGATCTCGCCCTTGCGGTAACGCTGGATCGAGAGTGTCGTTGCCTCGCCGTCGGCCGGACTGATGCGACGGCCGCGTTCGAGGTCGGCCGGATTGGCGACCATATGGCCGAGGTTGGCGGCGTTGGCGCAGGACCAGCGGTAGTTGGGCCGCTGGCCGCGTTCAAGATCACCGCTGCCGCAATCCGGCGGAATGACCATGGCCCGGGTGATGAGGATCTCGGCCTCGTCGCCGGCGCTGGGGAGCCCATTGCCGGCACGCAGGGGAATGCTGGCGGCAATTCCGGTGCGGCTCAGCTCATCGCGGATCGCCGCCAGGCGCGCCGCGGTCAAGGGCGCGTGCGCGCCGCCCGGATTACGTGGGCCGTCGATCTCGATGTGCTCGCCGCTAGCCGCCCCGGACTGACGCAGGAAGGCATGCAGCGCATGGCGGGCGTCGTCGCCGATTTCGGCATTGCCCGGTTCGAATGTGACGCGATGGGTGATGGTGATTGGCTCGACAATGGCTTCGTAGCGCCGGGGTTGCTGACGCCACTTGCCGTGGTCGAATATGTGTCGGGCGAGCTCTTCGACCGTCTTCTCCGCCGGCTGATTGATTTGCTGTTCGGTGCAGCCGCCGCCAAGCAGCGCGGCGAGCGCGAGAGCCAGCCCGGTTGGGCGCAGAATTCGTGTGACTGACATCAGATCGCTCCTACTCGACGATAAAGCCGACGGCATTGGGGCCTTGGGCCGTGCCCAGGCCTTGCACGGGGAAGGTTTGCGGCCGCGCGGCAACCGTCGCCGCGTCGCCCGCAGGCTGTTGTGTGTTGCCGGAGATAGCGCCGAACGGCATGGTCGGGTCCTGCAGCTCCTTGCCGGATACCGGCTCGACGATATAGGGGGTGACGATGATCACCAGTTCGGTCTCGTTGCGTTCGAAACGATCGCTTTGGAACAGCCGTCCCAACACCGGGATGTCGCCTAAACCGGGGAATTTGCTGGCGTCGTGGCGCGTGTTGTCGAGGATCAAACCGGCGATCGCGAAACTCTGCCCGGACCCCAGTTCGACCGTCGTGTCGGCGCGGCGCGTCGTCAGCGAGGGGATCGAGATGGTGTTGAAGGTCACCGCGGCCGCCGTCGAAAGCTGACTGACTTCCGGGCGCACCCGCATGGAGATGCGATTCTTTCCGATCAGGGTCGGGGTGAATGCGAGGCTGACACCGAAATTCTTGAAAACGATGGTGATACGATCGTCGTCCTCGGCGACGGGAATCGGAAACTCGCCGCCGGCTAGGAAGCTCGCGGTTTCGCCCGAGACCGCGGTCAGATTGGGCTCGGCAAGCACCGAAACCAGGCCATCGTCGGCCAGGGCGTCGATAAGGATATTCAGGTCCAGGGCACCAATGTTGCCGGCGATGGTGGCGAAGTTGGCTAGGCTGTTGGCGCCGGGGGTGCTGGTAATTCCGATGTCAAACCCGCCATTGTAGAGTGCTGACCAGTTCAACCCAAACTGGTTGATGATCTCGCGGCTTACCTCTGCGATGCGGACTCGCAGATTGATCTGGTTCGGCGCCGTGACCGCCAGGCGGTTGATGACATCCTCGCCTTCTCCGATGAAGCGCAAAGCCATGCGGCGAGCGTCCTCGGACTCCGTTGCGGTCTCGACTTCGCCGGACAGAATGATGCCGCCGTCGATCGAGGCGGCCTTGACGGTCCGGGCCGCGACCAGCTGGTCGAGCGAGGACTGCAGGCGCGAAATATTGTGCCGCACGATCACCCGGGTATTGGCGATGATGTTTTCGTTGGCATCGACGGCGAACAGCGAGGTTTCGCCCGGTTTCTTGCCAAATAGATAGACCAGGGTCGACGAGCGAACCGTGATGTCGGCGATTTCCGGGTTGGCGATGAAGACCGAGGTGACGTCGCGGTCGAAGCGCAGCATCTGCCCTTCGTTCATCTCGACGATAAACGACTGTCCATCGGTACGGACGGCCTTGCCGACGACCCCGGCGCCCACGGGCGTGGACAACAGGGGAAGCAGAAGGACGAGGGCAATCGCCAGTATTTTAGGTAACGCACGCATACAAAGTCCTCGCTAGAAGCGGCGATCCTCGGTTTTATTACCACGGGCAACATTAACAATTCGCCCAGTGCCGTTGACCAGACGGCTGGCTTCGCTGTCCATGGTGAAGGTCATACCCTTGGTGGGCACGGTCTCGCGAAGCGGTTCATCCTGGCGTGCCAGGCGCTCCAATTCCGCCTGGTCCCTGGCGAGGGAGCGCAGGCTCAGCGAGATGCTGCCGACCTCGGTCACCACGGCCAAGATTTCCGCCTGCTTCGGGGTGATTTCCAGGGTTGCGGTCTTGGCGACCCGGGCCTGACCATCGGATTCGTCGATATACTGATCGATTGCCAGCACGCGGACGTCGACCAGGATTGTCTCGCTGGCCCGCCGGCCGTTGTTCTCGTCGCCGGCCTCGGATTTGATAGTGTGGGTGAGGATGAGGTCGACCCGGTCGCCGGGAAACACCAGGCCGCCGATACCCGACGTCGCGTTGACGCGGATCGACATGGCGCGGTAGCCGGGCCGGAGGACGGCAGCGAGGTAACCGCGGTCGCCCGGCTGGATGAGGCGGGTGAGGACCACCGGCTCGCCGGCGCTGAGTCCGCGCCGCACCACGGATCCGTGGAAATCGGTGATCTCGTATGACTCTTTCAGAAGGTAGGCTTCCGGCACATCCTCGTCCGGCCAGGCCTGCCAGCGCAGGTGGCCTTCCTTGACGAAGACGCCGGTGGGCACGTCGGTACGGGCAACCAGCACGAAGGTACCTTCGGGCTCAACCGGCAGAACCTCTTCAGCCACGAGGACAGGCTTGCGCTGACTGATCATCCAACTGCGCGCGAAAAGACCGGTCCCGACAGTGATGATCAGGACGACGACGACGAGGATGAGTTTACGCGGTGTCATGTCTGTTGTTCCGCATTATTGAACAGGACGTCATAGGCTGACTGCGACCGCATCAAGCAGCACCAGGGCCACATAAAGCGCTCCGGCGGCCACGGCGGCGCCGTAGGCCATGGGCTGCTTGCCAAAATTCGGGTCGGATCCCGCGACCATCGCCATTCCAGGCGTCGTGGCGCGGCTTAGACGGTGGTGCACCCACAAAAAAACGGCCATGCCACCGCCGCCCAAGGCGGTAATGAATACAAATGGCAGAACCAATTCGGGGCCGGCCCAAACAGCCGATGCGGCCAACAGTTTGGCATCGCCGCCGCCACAAACGCGCAAGGAAAACAGCACGAACCCCGCGGCCAAGACGCCGCCGCCGACCATCAATCCGCCCGTCCAATCGATCGGCAAAGGCGACCAGAATATATAGGTCGGATAAAGCAGAAGGATGGACAGCGGTATGCGATTGGGAATCTTGAAAGTGCGTATGTCACAAACCGCTGCCGCGATCGCCAGGCCGCCGAAAATGATCAGCGGCAACTGGGCCTGGACAAGGGAAAGCAACATCAACTGGGTTCCTTGTTGTGCCGAAAAGGAAGATAGGGTCGCGGGGCGGACCCCGGACCCTATCTCCGCAACTAGACCTTACGGGCCAACGGCCCGAAGGCGTAAACGGCCGTTAGGGGCCGACGGCCGAGCCAAGCTCGCTCGCCACCTTGTTAAACATCTGTCCCAAGGAATTACCCATCGCACCGAGGGCGGCGATGGCGGCGACCGAAACAAGGGCGGCGATCAGGCCATATTCGATAGCCGTAGCGCCCGACTCGTCCATGATGAACGACTTGATATAATTGAACATGATTGCGACCTCCTCTTACAGGCATATTCGAGGCGAATAATGGTCGTGAGGAATTAATAAACAGTAAAAACCAAAATCTGAAAATAATAAACTTAGAAAAAAAATGTAAAACAATGTATAGAATGTTTTATACTACATGATCAACAAAATAATACATGATTTATCGCAAATTTTAGCAGAATTTCCTCGAGAGGAGGCCTGCGAAGAAAGGCCTGTATGTATGTGCCTACAGATAATGTGTAGCGCGCTTTCCAACTGGACTGGACGCTAATCGCTGCTTTCCCTGCCAGTGCAACCATTCTCTGGCCCGCCTGTTCATAGTCGGGCCAGAACATGCGCCGGGCTGCCTGGCGGGCGTGACAGACGTGGCGGTAAGTATTTCGCAAGGCCGCAGCAATTACCATTGCGCCTGAAATGCGGTCGCCGTGGCGGCGACAGCCCCCACGGAGCCTGCGAAGACATTTCATGAGCTTACTGGCAGATCGCCGGCCCAGGATCAGCGGGCCCCTGCAAGTCCTCGGCGCGTTCCTGCGCGAAGAAGCCGCCTTTCTGCTCTTGGCATTGGGCTACTGCGCTTTCGTCATGCTGCTGGGACAGCACCTGCGCGCTGGCGGTGGTGCCGAAGTGTCGCTCTATTCCGAGCCCTTCGTCTTGTTACTGCTCGCCTTCGCCGCGGCCTTTCTGATCGGCCATCCGGTTCATGTCATGGTCTTCAAGCGCCCGCACCGGCTGAGCCGGGCTATTCTGGCGGACTGGCGTGGCATCTATCTGACACCGGCGCGCCTCGGCCGCGCTCTGCCTGTATTGTTGGTCTTGCCGGCCTTTCTCTCCGCTTTTACCCTTTTCAAGACCTTGATCCCCGAAATCGCGCCTTTCTCCTGGGATCCCGCCCTTGCCGCCGCCGACCGCTGGTTGCACGGTGGCCGCCACCCCTGGGAACTTTTGCAGCCGCTTTTCGGTACGGCGACAGCGACGGCGGTACTGAACTTCTTCTATCATCTGTGGTTCTTCGTCGTTTTCGGCAGCGTCTTCTGGCAGGCTTTTAGCCTTGCCGACCGGCCGCTGCGACAGCAGTTCTTTCTGTCTTTCCTGCTGCTTTGGATGCTCCTCGGCGGTCTGGGCGCGGTGTTGCTGTCGTCGGCCGGCCCGGTCTACTTCGGCCGAGTCACCGGCCTAAATGACCCCTATCAGCCGCTGATGGCCTATCTGAGACAGGCAGCCGAGGTCGCGCCGATTTGGGCCTTGGAGGTGCAGGAGGCCCTGTGGCGTGGCTATCAGGGACGCGCTCTGGGGCCGGGCGCCGGAATTTCGGCAATGCCCAGCATGCATGTCGCCTGCGCGGTTCTGCTGGTGCTGTTGGGGTGGCGCCGGAAGCCTTGGCTGGGATGGGCCTTCGCGATTTTTGCCGGCCTCATCCTAGTAGGTTCGGTGCATTTGGGTTGGCACTACGCCATCGACGGCTATGTCTCGATCGGACTTACGATCCTGATATGGAAAGTAACGGGGAAGATCTTGAACAGGAATACCGCCAAATAGTAACTGGCACAATTGCAAATACAATACTTGTATTTATTTATGTATACGCCAGATTTCCATACAATATTATCTATTCATATATTATTCACTCGTCGGAAATAAGACTGGCATGAAGTGTCGGGTGCTTTCAAGGGAGCAGCACGCCGTGAGCCATTCAATCTGGACGAGTCTAAAGGGCCGACTGCGCGCCTTTAAAAAGGATACGCGCGGCGCCATCGCGGTGCTTCTGGCCGTTGCGATCGTACCACTTGTGGCGATTCTCGGCCTGGCGACCGATGCGGCACGGGGCTACATGGTCAAGGCGCGCCTCAGCCAGGCAATCGATGCCGCGGCCCTGGCCGGCGGCCGCGAGATCTTCGAAAGCTACCGCGACGCCGATATCCAGAAGTATTTCGATGCCAATTTTCCGACCGGATACATGGGAGTCGAGGTCACCGACCTGGTATTGACCAAGGTCACCGATGAAGTCGAGGGCACGGTGACCGTCACGGCCACGGCGACGGTCGACACCACTTTCCTGCGTGTCATAAAGGTCGATACCGTCCAGGTCAGCGCCCGCGCCGTCGTGCAGCGCGCCGTGCGCGGCATGGAGTTGGTGCTGGTACTTGACGTCACGGGGTCGATGAACCAGAACGACGATGACGGCAATCACAAGATGACGTCCCTCAAGACCGCCGCCCATACGCTTTTGGACATTCTCTTCGGTGAAAACGAAACCGTGGATGACTTCTGGGTCGGTATCGTGCCCTTTGCCAATCGGGTGAACGTCAATCCGCATAACGCGTGGCTAACGGACCCGAGCGCGACCTGGTATGGCTGCACCGAACTTCGCAGCGGAACAGCCGACGAAGACGACACGACGCCCGGGAGCCAACCCTTCGATGTCTACACAAATCCGCTCTACGATTCGGGCTCGTCACAGTATTGGAAGACCATTGACTTCGGCTGTCCGACCATGGCGACCCTGCCACTGACAGCAGAGAAGACGACTATTGATGCCAAAATCGACGAGCTGCTGCCCCTTGGCGGCACGCGAACCGATGTCGGAATGGTCTGGGGCTGGCGGGTCCTTTCGCCCCTGTGGCGGCCTGGCAACCTCTGGGGCTACGACGCCACCCTGCCGCTCGATTATGACACGCCGCTTATGGAAAAGGTGGCCATTATTATGAGTGACGGCAAAAACGAGCCCATTGACGGGACCTCTGCCACGACCGCCAACAACCGCTTGGCCGCGGTCTGTACCGCGATGAAGACAGCCGGCATTACTGTTTACACCATCACCTTCGATGTGGCGGTCGGTTCAACCATCGACAATTTGTTCGCGGCTTGCGCTAGCGACGCCTCGCATCACTTCAATTCGACCACGGGCACAGATCTGGAGGCCGCCTTCAACGTTATCGGCGCGGAATTGAGCAATCTGCGGCTGGCGGAGTAGGGACAGACCGCTCCCGATTCAGGGATTCACGCGAAAAACCTGAAACTGCTCGGCCAGCCCCTCCGGCAGGAAGACCGCTTGCAGCCAGGTCGGCACCACGCCGGCCTGCAGCCGGTTATAGAGGCCGCCGGTGTCGTTGGCGGCTGTAAAAAACGCCGGATCCAAGCCCCCGGGACAGAGCAGGATCACATCGACGCCGCGCGCGGCCATCCCTCGACGGGCTTCGGCCTCGTCGGCGGTGGTCAGCATGCGGTGACTGTCGTAGATGCCGTCGCCATTGCGGTGATAGGGCGTGGCGATGACCCGGTGGCGGGTGCGGTAAAGCAGCTCGGGCCCGAAGTCGAGCAGGGCGAGGATGGTCAGGGGGCGGTCGTCTTGCCGCGCCCCATTGTCACTTCCTTCCTGGGGCGCTTCCAGATGGCGTGCCAAGGCTGCCAGGTCGCATCGCTGGGCGGCGCTCTCAAGGTTCTGGGCATTGGCCTCGCCCTCGGCGTTCATCAAGTGCGTGCCAAGTCCGATCGACCCGACCAGCAACACCGAGATGGCCGTGCCGCGCAACAGGCCGCGCTTGACTTCGCTGGCGATGGTATCGGCGCGGGCCAGGACGCGCTCGAAGAGTTCGGCCAGCGGCACGACGAACAGCAGCTCGGCATAGGGCGCAAAGCGGATGTGACGTACCGCGACCAGCCAGAAAAGGACTATGGCGCAGGCGAGAAACAGCCACGAAAGCCAACGCGCGTCAGCGCGTTCGTGCCACAGCATGTAAAGCAGCAGTGGGGCCACCAGCAGACCGCTGCCGAAATAGTAGATGAACTCGCCGATACCGACGCGGCCGATGGGCAGAACCGCGCGCATTTCCGTCACCTGGCCGAGCCAGATCGGCAGAATACGCGGGTCGACGTTCGCCATGGGGCCGGTGAAGAAAGCCGGGAACAGGATTTGCAGCGCCGCAGCCGTGCCGAGGCCGCCGAGCAACAGAAATGCAAGCCTTTGCCAAGTAAGCCCGCTCTGGCCGAGGCCTCTGTCCTGCTGTAGCGCGACCGCCCAGATGCCCAGGGCGGCGAGGCTCGCCGCCAGGTGGACGACGGAAATCCTGTCGTAGGCGACGGTGAGCAGGGCGGCCGGCGGACGTTCGCAGAGCAGGGCCAGAACGACGACCGCCGAGACGCCCAGCGCGAAACAGAAGCCCTGCCGGGCGCGCTCCCGTGGGGTCAGGATCCACGCCAGGCCGAAGCCAAGCAGGCAGGCAACCATGACCAGCAGCTGTTCGACGCTCAGCCACAGGCCAAATCCGACGAGTCCACCGGCGGCCAGCGCTGGCCGTTGCGCCCCGGGCGCCGCGAGGGCGCGCAGCATGCAGCCGAGGGTCGCCATGAAAACCAGCAACAACAGGACGTGATGATCGACGCGCCCGGGCACGGCGTAGGCGAGGGCGGCTGGCTGCAGGAACAGGGCGATAATAGGCAGGAACCAGCGGTTCGGCGGCAACAGCGGCCGGCTCGCCCAAATGAACACCAGACCGGTCGCTAGCTGCAGCAGCGGCGAGACCGCCGCCCCGGCCCAAAACAGGCCGGATTGCCAGCCGCCGAAGGCGGCAAGCGGCGTCGCCAGGGCCAGCAGTAGAACATCGAAGGGGCGGGTCCAATGCAGGTCCTCGCCAAAGGGCGCGTTGCTCCGCGACAGGGTGCTGTCGAACCAGCCGCCGCCCTGCAACAGCTCGGTCACGCGGACCAGGCGCATATAGCTGTCGGGACCGGCCAGTTCGGCGCTCAGCAGCGGCGAGGAGTGGAAGCCCACAAGGCAGAGGTGGAGCAGCAGCCACAGGGCGACCAAAAGCAGGTAGGGCAGGCGGGCGGCCGCGCGCGGGCTGTGATCGGGCATGACTTGGGACAGTGGTTTGGTCCAGTACCGGAAGTGTGGCGCCAGCATGCGGTCAAGATCTTAACTTTCGTTGAAATCGGGCGGTTGCGCCGCTGCCCGTACCGGGGTGGCGGATGTGTCAAAATAATGCACAAATTGAAAGGTTTAGAGGGCCTTAATCACTTCTGCCTAAGCTTTCCCGCAGGGCCCGGGATTTGCACCCCGCGCCACATAAATGCAGGACGCGCGGAATGGCCGGAACGCTGAACCACAGCAAGGCGATGTTCAAGGCGGTCGGCGGTCCCATGATTCCGCGGCGCATCTTCCAGCGCCACATTCAAGATCTGCCGTTGCCGCTCAAGACCGCGACGATGGTCGCGGCAGGGTTCGCCCTACTCGTCACTGTTATCGCCTATCTTATTGACGCGCCCCTGGAATTGCCGAGCGAACGGGTCAGTCACGTTCTCGGTATCAATGCCGCCCTGCCGGTGCTGTTCGGCCTGGTCGCCTATCTGCTGTCCCAGGGTCTGCGCAGATTTCTTGGTCAACAGGCGCCGAGCGCCGCCGTCGTCCTGCGCCATACCGTCCACGATTTGAGCTTCCTGCTGCTTTTTGTCGTGACGACCTACTATCACTTCAACCTTAAGATGTGGATGCCAGTAATTAATCCGCATCTTTTCGATGCCGCCTATTTCGCCTGGGACCAGCGCCTGCACTGGCTGGTCGAGGGCATGACCAACCTGCGTCAGGGCATTGCCCAGTTCCTGCCCTGGGCCGACCAATGGTACCAGCTCGCCTTCGTTTTGATGTTCGTCCTGTCGTTCTGCTACTTCGCGGTCGGGCGGGATCCGCACTATCCGCATTTCGCTCTCGGCGTGCTTTTGGTGTTGAGCCTGGGGTCACTCTCCTACCTGATCGCGCCGGCGGTCGGTCCGTTCCTCTACGAGACCGGCGTCAATGCCCGGGCCAGCGAGGCCCAGGCCGGCATGTGGGGTGCCTTCCAGCAGGTGCAGAACCAGGGAACCGGTTGGATCGCGGCGCACGGTTCGGCCTATTTCACCGGTGCCTTGGCGGCCATGCCTTCGCTTCATATCGCCCACGCCGTCGTCATGACCTATTACATGACCCGCAGCCGCTCGCTTCTGGCGCCGCTGTTCATGCTACTGACGTTCTGGATCGTCCTCGAGTCCGTTGCCAGCCGTTGGCATTACGTGATCGACGCGCCCTTTGGTCTGTTGCTGGCCGGGCTGGTCATCTGGGTGGTCAATCGGGTCTGCGATCCCGGAAGGGCGGCCCGGGCGCGGGCGATTTATTCCGCCTAGAGCAAACCCGCACTAGACGCCGCCGGCAACACTTGCGGCGGCAGATCAATTCGGCTCCAATCCTCCGTCCGAGAGGGCCGGTCTGCGACCCGGATTGCCGGGTCGTTCGGCTGTGCGCTCAAGACCCGGCGTCCCCACGGCCGAGGGTGCCCGTCCGCGAGGAAAATCATGCGTTGTCCCGCCATCATGCTGCAGGGAACCGGCTCGGACGTCGGAAAGTCGCTGCTCGCGGCCGGCTTGTGCCGAGTTTTCGCGCGGCGCGGCCTGCGAGTGCGGCCTTTCAAGCCGCAGAACATGTCCAACAACGCGGCGGTGACCAGCGATGGCGGTGAAATCGGCCGCGCCCAGGCGCTGCAGGCGCGGGCCTGCCGGGTGCCGCCCCACAGCGACATGAACCCGGTTCTGCTCAAGCCGCAAAGCGACAAGGGTGCCCAGGTCGTGGTCCAGGGCCAGGTACGCGGCACGTTCCAGGCGCGCGATTATCTGGCCGTCAAAAGCGACCTCTTGCCGGTGGTGCTGGACTCCTTCACACGGCTGTCGGGCGAGGCCGATCTGATCGTTGTTGAGGGGGCCGGCAGTCCCGCCGAGATTAATCTGCGGGCCGGCGACATTGCGAACATGGGTTTTGCCGAAGCCGCGGGGGTGCCGGTCGTCCTGGTCGGTGACATCGACCGCGGCGGTGTCATCGCCAGCATCGTTGGCACCTCCCTGCTGCTGTCCGACAGTGAAAAGACACTTATAAAAGGGTTCATCATCAACAAGTTCCGTGGCGATATGAAACTCTTTCATGAAGGTGTACGACTAATCGAAAAGCACAGCGGTTTCTGCTCACTGGGTGTGATACCGTGGTTCGCCGAGGCGGCGCGCTTGCCGGCCGAGGACACCGTGGCCATGCAGCGCCAGCCGTCCGAGCGTCGCGGCGCGGATACCGACGTCGACGTGATTCGGATCGCGGTGCCGGCCTTTTCCCGTATCGCCAACTTTGACGACCTTGATCCGCTGATCGCCGAGCCGGATGTCGATGTCGCGTTCGTGCGGCCCGGCCAGGCGCTTCCCGGCAATGCCGACCTCGTGGTACTGCCTGGGAGCAAGTCGACGCTGGCCGATCTGGCGGTCTTGCGGGCCGAGTCCTGGGATCAGGACCTGATGGCGCATATACGCCGCGGCGGTCATGTCCTGGGCCTCTGTGGCGGTTTTCAAATGCTCGGCACGTGCCTTGACGACCCGCGCGGGACCGAGGGGCCGCCCGGCGCCGCCGAGGGCCTGGGGCTGCTCGACATCGAAACCCGGCTGGACGGTGCCAAGACACTGGTCGAGGCGCGTGGTGTCGAGGTTGCCAGCGGCGCTGAAGTGCGGGGTTACGAGATGCACATCGGCTGCACCAGCGGTGCCGGCCTGGCCCGACCGATGCTGCGACTGCAGGGGCGCCCGGAAGGGGCCGTGGCGGCGGACGGCCGTGTTCAAGGCTGTTATCTGCACGGCCTCTTTGCCTCCGATGCCTTTCGCCACAGTTATCTCAGCCGCCTCAAGACGCGGCCGAACAGCGGTTTGGCCTATGACAGCGAGATCGAGACGATTCTCGATCGACTCGCCGATCATCTGGAACGGCACATTGATATCGCGCGGTTGATGCGGGTGGCAGAATACGGTGCTTGAGTCGCGTGACCGTTCCGTGTCACTGAGGGGCGGCTTTCGCCGTGGATGACGCGTAATGACAATTGGCTGACGATCTACTGCAAATATTCGCGGGGATCTGTTCTTAGCGTGGGCCTTGGTTCGGCGCCGTAACTGTCCGATCCCGAACGCAGCGAGCAAGCCTTTGGAATTTGGCCTGAAAGACAAGCGAATCCTTGTGACGGCGGCGGCCAGCGGCATTGGACGCGCCATCGCGTCGGCCTTTTCCGCGGACGGGGCGCGGGTCCATATTTGCGATATTGATGCGGCCGCCTTGCGGACCTGTTCCGCCGATCTGCCGTTGGCCGGGGCAAGCCTTGCCGACGTTTCCGACATTGCCGCTGTCGACGCGCTTTTCGCGGCCGTCGAAGAAAACCTCGGCGGACTCGATTTTCTAATCAACAACGCCGGGATTGCCGGGCCCACCGGACCGGTGGAAGCCTGCGCGCCGGAGGAATGGCGGCGCACCCTGGCGGTTGGACTGGATGGGACCTTCCTGTGCACGCGCCGCGCCGTTCCGCTGCTCAAGGCCGCCGGCGGCGGCGGCATCGTCAATATCGCCTCGACCGCCGGAATTCTCGGCTACCCCCTGCGCAGCCCTTATGACGCCGCCAAGTGGGGCGTCATTGGATTGACCAAGTCGCTGGCCATGGAGCTTGGCGAAGCGGGTATCCGGGTCAATGCCATCTGCCCCGGTAGTGTCGGCGGCGAACGCATGGAGCGGGTCATCGCCGCCGAGGCCAAGGCACGCGACTGGAGCCTCGACGAGGTGCGCGGAATATATCTGAAACACGTCTCCCTGCGCAGCTTCGTCGCCGCCGAGGACATCGCCAACATGGTGCTATTCGTCTGTTCCGACGCTGGCGCCAGGATTTCGGGACAAGCCCTGGCCGTCGACGGCCACACGGAGTCGCTCGCCGGTAAACCGGGCGGTTGCGTGAAACCAAGGAAACAAGCTGATGAGCGAAGTAGCGGCAAGCAGCCGGCGCCGCGGTGGACGCGAAGCCCGCCGTGAACTGAGGGCGGCACCGATTCCCGACGACGAACGCGCGGTAAAACCCGGCATGGAGGGGGGCCGCTACAAGGCCCTGACAGATGCCGAGATCGAGCGCATCCACCACGCGGCGCTGGACGTTCTTGAGAACATCGGCCTTGGCGAGGCGATCCCTTCCTGCATCGAGATGGTGACGGCGGCCGGTGGGCGCCTGACCGACAAGGGGCGGCTGCTGTTCCCGCGTGCCCTGGTGGAGGACACACTGGCCAAGGCGGCGAGAAATTTCACGCTGCACGCGCGCGACCCGAAACATGACATGGAGCCGTGGGGCAAACGCGTCTACTTCGGTACCGCCGGCGCGGCGGTGCACATCGTCGACAGCAAGACCGGGGATTATCGCGAATCCCTGCTGACCGACCTCTATGACATTGCCCGCCTGGTCGATACCCTGGAGCACATACATTTTTACCAGCGCTCGGTCGTTGCCCGCGACATGGTCGAGCCTCGCGATCTCGACATCAAC
>JAJFGM010000454.1 GCA_021776145.1 Kiloniellaceae bacterium
CTCACGCATGATCAAGGCGTTCCTGGAGGTCGTCAGCGAGTTGCAGCGCATACCGCGGAATTAGAGCAAGTCTCACCTGATTGAATCGTTCGCCTGGCGCGCGGCTACAGAGGCCTGTGTGGGCTACCGGTTGCGGCGGCGCCGCCGCCGGTGACCGGCTCCGCCGGTTGCATCCGCTTCGCCGTTTGTCGCCGAGGACTTGCGTTCCGGTAGGGTCACGACCTTGGCCAGGTTGGGGAAAGCGGCCGAGCTGTGGGGCAGCCCCATGGCCTCGACAAAGTGTTCCTGGAACTTGGGCTCGACCGCCGTTTCGATTTTTTCGACCTGGCGGATGACGCGCTCGATGTCATCGCGGGCGGTCTGGTTGAGCAAGGCGATGCGGGCCCCGGTGCCCGCGGCATTGCCGGCGGACGAGACTTTCGACAAGGGGCAATCCGGAATCATGCCCAGGACCATGGCGTATTTGACGTCAATATGGCTGCCAAAGGCACCTGCAAGGCTGATGCGTTCGACCTGCTCGATGCCGAGGCGATCCATGAGCAGGCGCACGCCGGCATAGAGCGCCGCCTTGCCGAGCTGGATGGCACGCACGTCGTTTTGCACGATGCGCACTTCTGGGGTGCCTTCGTGAACCAGATAGGAAAAGGTGCGCCCGTCGGCTTTGACGCGCGGCGAGCGCGCCGCCATGGCGCCGTCGATGGTGCCGTCGCTCAAGATGATACCGGCCAGGAACATCTCGGCCAGAACTTCGATGATGCCGGAACCGCAGATACCGGTAACGCCGGTTTTCCGCGTCTCTTCCGCGAAACCCTCGGCATCCGACCAAAGGTCGGAGCCGATGACCTTGAAGCGCGGTTCCAGGGTCTGCGGATCGATGCGCACACGTTCGATGGCGCCCGGCGCGGCGCGCTGGCCGCACGAGATCTGCGCGCCTTCGAAGGCGGGACCGGTGGGCGAAGAGCAGGCAAGCAGGCGATCCTTGTTGCCAAGAACAATTTCGGCATTCGTGCCGACATCAACCACCAGAGTAATCTCGTCGGCCAGGTGCGGCGACTCCGAAAGAATGACCCCGGCGGTGTCGGCGCCGACGTGGCCGGCGATGCAGGGCAGCACATAGACGCGGGCGTTGGGATGAAACTCAAGATCGATCTGCGAGGCCCAAAGGGTAATGCCCGAGTTGGCAGCCAACGCGAAGGGCGCGCCGCCCAGTTCGGTCGGATCGATGCCGAGCAGCAGGTGGTGCATGACGGGATTGCCGACAAAGGTCGCGTTGAGAATGTCCTCGCGTTCGATGCCGCCCTCGCGGCACACCTCTCCGGTCAGATCGTTTATTGCCTGGCGCACTGCCTCGGTCATTTCCTTGTCGCCGCCGGGGTGCATCATGACATAGGAGACCCGGCTCATGAGGTCCTCGCCGAAGCGGATTTGCGGATTCATGATGCCTGACGAGGCGATGACCTCACCGCTCGACAGTTCACAAAGGTGGGCCGCGATCGTCGTCGAGCCAACATCGACGGCAAGGCCATAAAGCTTGTCGGTGAAGCCGGGCCAGATGGCGGTGATGACATGTCCGCGATGAACGGCGACGGTGATTTTCCATTGCCCGGCCCGCAGCACGCCCTGCAATGTCTGCAGGATGCGCAAGTCGCACTCCAGCCCGGTCAGGCCCCACTGTTCCTCCAGCGCCGCCTCCAGTCGCTCGAGGTCGCCGGTCGGATTGTGCATGTCGGGTTCTTCGACTTCGACGTAGTGCAGGCGCATCGCCGGGTCGATTTCGATATCGCGCACCTCGGCGCGCTTGCGAACGACCTGCTTGTGGACCTGACTGTCGGGCGGCACGTCGATGACGATGTCGTCTTCAAGCCGTGCCTGGCACGACAGTCGCCGTCCCGGCTTCATCATGCCGCGTTTGTCGGTGTAGCGGCTCTCTACGTCGTTCCAGGCCGAAATGTGGCCGACGCGGCTGGTGATGCCATGCTTGGCAAACTCGCCTTCGCTGACCGCGATCTGACAGCGCCCGCAAATGCCACGGCCGCCACAGACGGAGTCGATATCGACTCCGAGGCCGCGGGCAATTTGCAGGATCGGAGTGCCGACGGCAAAACGACCGCGGCGACCCGAAGGGGTAAAAACAACAAACGCGTCTTTGGTCAAAACGCGATCACCCGCGCCGCCGCCGTCGTTCGCGGCGGCCGCCTTCGCTGCCGGCGTGACCTTCGGGGGAGGGTTGGCGGTACTTGCGGATCCACTTGCGGCAATCCAGGTCGTTGTTCAACAGGACGTCGGCCGACATGATACCGGTCATTTCCTCGTCGTGAAGTGGGTTCATGATAGCAGAGGTCATGCCGGCACCGGCGGCCATTGCAAGGAATATGGCATTCAGCGCATGGCGGTTGGGCAGACCGAAGCTGATGTTGGAGGCGCCACAGGTGGTGTTGACGCCGAGCTCCTCGCGCAGGCGGCGGATGATCGAAAAGGCCTGCTTGCCGGCCCCACCGAGCGCGCCGATCGGCATCACCAGGGGGTCGACCACGACATCTTCGGCCGCGATGCCGAAATCCATGGCGCGATGCACGATCTTTTTCGCCACCTCGAAACGGACGTCGGGATCTTCCGAAATGCCGGTCTCGTCGTTGGAGATCGCAACAACCGCCGCGCCATGTTTCTTGACCAGTGGAAGGACGACTTCCAGGCGCTCTTCCTCGCCGGTCACCGAGTTGACCAGCGCCTTGCCCTGATAGGCATCAAGCCCGGACTCCAAGGCCTCGACGATCGAAGAGTCGATGGACAGCGGCAGGTCGGTCAGGGACTGCACGAGCTTAATGGTTTTCGCCAGGATTGCCGGCTCGTCGGCGAGGGGGATGCCGGCATTTACGTCAAGCATGTGGGCGCCGGCCGCGACCTGCGCCAGGCAATCGGCCTCCACCGTCGTAAAGTCGTCGGCGGCCATTTCGGCGGCCAGTTTCTTGCGCCCGGTCGGATTGATACGTTCGCCGATGATACAAAAGGGGCGATCGAAGCCGATCACGAGCTCCCTTGAGTGCGAACTGATGACGGTGTGGGTCATGGGGTGGACCTTAAGTTACAATGTTTGCCGGCACTTGGGCCGAACGGCCGGCGCGCCCGGCTGGCACCCGACCCTGATCGGATATTGCTCTACACATTAACGAGTTAGAGCGTCATCCGTTCACTTGGATCGCTGAAAGCGATTCCAAGTGAACGGATGACGCTCTAGTGATGTACCGGCATGCCACGCGGCGGCTGTGCGGTCCGCGACATCCACTGTTCAATTCGCGCGCCCGGCGCATTCCCGGGATTTGCCACTTTTCGGAATTAGCCAATGTCACGGTCGACGGTAAAGCCCTTGTCGTCGCTTTTCAGGGTGAAATCACCATCGGCCACCGCGTAGCTCCAGGCCGCCGATCGGCGCAAGCCTCCCAAGGGGTACATATGAACCTGGCGGATGCCACAGTTTGGGTCTGTTGCCTTGTAGCGCGCCAGGTCGAGGATCAGTCTGTCGGGCGCGTTGAGGGACATCAGCTTGGTGATGTTGCGCGCTTGCCGCGTCAGAAAACGCATCGACGGCCCGACGCCACAGGCCCGGGCATGGTTGATCAACGTCTTCAGCGTTGCCAGGCCGGGCACGCCGATGTGGATCGGCAACCGATTGCCGCTGGCGCGGATTGCCTGATCCCAGGCGATGATCGGGGCAGCCTCGAAACAGAATTGCGTGGCGAGATAGAGGTCGGCGCCGCTGCGTTCGGCGAAATCGTTCTTCCATTTTAGCGCTTGTGTGAGCGCAACTTCGGATATATCCGGGCTCCCTTCCGGGTGTCCGGCGACACCCAAGGTCTTGATTCCGTACTTGTCGAAGAGGCCGCTTTCAAACAGTTGCATGGAGCTGTCGTAGGGTCCGAGGGGGGTATCGACCGCGCCGCCCAGCGCCACCGCCTCGCTGATACCGACCTCGTCCTGGAGGCTGTGCAAATAGGCCTCGAAGGCATCGCGGCTGGGTATCGACCGCGCCGCGAAGTGCGGCAGCGGCTCGAAACCTTCGGCGCGCAGACGCTTTGCCGTGTGAATCGTGTCGGCGAAGTCGGAACCCGGCAAAAAGGTCACCGCTACCTTGGCGCCGGGCCGCAGGTGTTCGCGGTAGTCGGGTATCTTGGCGGCGGATCCCGGTGTTGTTTCGATGCTGAAACCGCCGATGAAGTCAATAATTCGCTGTTTCGACTCCTCGTGTGGGTCGTCCTCTGTGCGATGGGCGCTCTGCATTTTCTTGTCCACTAACCAGCTTCCACGCCGCCCGACGCCACCAAGGCATCGAGGCGGCTTTTGGGATACTCTTCCTCGATCCGCGCCGCGGCGCTTGCCGCTTCGCTCTCAAGGTCGTCGCCACAGTCGCCGGCGTTGCTGCGGCGCCATTCGGCCAGATAAGCGTCGCTGTCACGTAGCCTGGCCCTCATTGCGGCGCGGTCAATGGCCTTCTCGAAGCGTTCGTCGAGTTGCCGCTTGGCGGATTTGCGCCCGGCCTTGACGATGACCTGGGCGGGAATGTCGCGCCAGTAAACGATGTTCAGCTGTGCCATTGGTTCACCTTTTCCACTGGACTCCGGTCTGCATTGCCGTCGCGCATGAAACTTTCCAGACCGCCATAACCGGTCGGCCGATAGAGATAGGCCAAGCCCAGCTTCTCGGCCGCCGCCTCGGCGCCCGCCCGCAGGCCGGGATCGTCGGTCTGCGCCAAATAAACAAGGTGCGAATAGTTACCGAAATAGTCCGGCAGCAGTTGCGGATGCCGGTCTAGTCCGAGGCCTTGGATGATCAGGCGATCGAAATGCCGTACCAGGTAATCGGTGAGGTAAAAGCAGCCGGGATCCTTGTCGGCCATGGCAGTGAAATCGTCCAGACCGGTGAAAAAGGCGTAGCAGTGCGGACCATCGATGCGTTCGACACCTTCTTCCGCCAGCACCTCATCGAGGAGACCGCCGCTGCCGCAGTCGCCATAGAGGACCAGAATGCGGTCGTAGTTGCCGCGCGCCGCCTTGATTTTGGCGCGCACGCCTTCGGGGATCTTCTCGGGGGTGTTGTGCCAAATCGCCGGCAGGCAGGTCACGCTGAGGTGCGTCCAGCCGTTTAGCCGGATCAAGTCGACAATTTCCTTGGCCAGGGCGCCGCAGGCGATAAGCAAGGTCCGCTCGATGCCCTCGGTTGCGGTTTTGACCGACATGGCATCAACGCCCGTCGCGGCCTGCGCCGCGGGTGCTGCTGACGTCGAGGACCATTCTAAGAGGTTTAGGCATGTCGTGTAACCTCGCGGCGTTTGGTTCGGCCGATTGGCGAAAGCGTGCCTTTGAGCCGAGCCGATGGCCCACATGACGATAATCGCCCAGACAATGCCAGCCGCTCATACAACACCAGCCGGAGGGCCGCGCCGCCGAACGCGCGCCGTCAGGCGGCACCCATCTGATTGTGTTTGCGTGCCATGAAGTCCTTCGCTGTTTCGACGGCCATGGCCGCGTCGCGGCAATAGGCGTCGGCGCCGATGGCATCCGCGAAGGCCTCGTTGAGGGGCGCGCCGCCAACCAGCACGACGTAGTCGTCGCGCACGCCTTTTTCCTTCAGGGCCTCGATCACCACTTTCATATAGGGCATCGTGGTGGTCAGCAGGGCCGACATTCCAAGAATGTCGGGTTTGTGCTCCTCGATCGCGCCGATATAATTCTCGACCGGATTGTTGATGCCGAGATCTACAACTTCGAAGCCGGCGCCTTCCATCATCATCGACACCAGGTTTTTGCCGATGTCGTGAATGTCGCCCTTGACGGTGCCGATTACCATGGATCCGACCTGGGGCGCGCCTGTTTCAACCAGCAATGGCCTGAGAATGAACATGCCGCCCTTCATGGCGTTAGCCGCCAGCAGTACTTCCGGCACGAACAGGATGCCGTCGCGGAAATCGATGCCGACAATCCGCATGCCCTCGACAAGCGCCTTGGTCAGCACTTCATAGGGTGTCCAGCCGCGTCCGAGCAGAATGTTGACGCCTTCTTCGATCTCTTCCTTGAGGCCGTCGTAGAGGTCGTCATGCATCTGCGCCGTCAGCTCGTCGTCGTCGAGTGTCTTTAGATCGAGATCATCTTCGTCAGACATGGCGAGAACCTTAAATAAAAAAACGCAGGGCTACCCCCACGTAACCGCCGATTATGTCACCGTTTCACACGTTTTCAGCTTCATTCCCGGCGACAAATCTTGTCTGAATAACGACAAAGGTGCATCCGGGGAGCGGACGCTTGGCAATACTGTCCACAATTCCCCAGAACAGAAATATTTGGACGTCACAGCGACCGTTTTTGGCTCATCCAAGCCAAACCTGCCTCCCGGCGCGAACGGGCTCCAGCTTATTAACTATGTTCGAGATATTTTTTTAACGAAATCGAAAGGTGCAGTTAACGAAACTAGGCCCGATACCGCGAACTGTTACTCGCGAATTGGGCAGTAATTTCAGCATGTTGAATTGGCATCAAGCCGAGACCCGCTTGTCTCTAACGGTAATCTCCCGCCGGATCTTGAAAAAGGCCTTGGTAACGATTGGTCGCCATGTCAGGTGGCTGGACCGGACCGGGCTCGCGACCCCGCGCGCCGCGGCAGGTGCCCTTTTTGCGTACCTTCATCACGCCACGCTGCAGGACCCCTTGTCCGCGCGCGCCATCCGCTGGCGATTTGGGGCGGTGGCGGCCGCGCTGTTGGCATTGGCGTTGCTCGCTTTGGGGATCTGGGTGTCCACCTCCTATCAGGAAATCCGCCAGGAAACGCGGATGCGCGCCAGCGCTGCCGCGATTTCGGCGGCACTGCCGCTGGAAATCGCCTTCGGCGAGATGGCGATTACCCTGGAAGAGACATCCTGGGCGGCCGCGGCCACGGAGCGTCGCCAGGTGTCCGATCTCAATTTGCGTTTCGACCGCCTCTTGGGGCCGAACGTGCGCATTGCCGTGTTGGATGCACAGGGCGGCCTGAGCCCGGGGTGGAATCCCGT